>CAXBHV010000197.1:0-8393 GCA_963974855.1 uncultured Rhodopirellula sp.
CCGTGGGCCGTAAGGCACCGGGTAATGCATGGAACCCGGCCGCTCACGCGTCACGGCTCACCAAAATCAACAGGCCGTCCAGAGTTTCGACGAATCACGGCCACGGACGAAACTCTTGGCGAGTCTCGCTACGGTATGGGCTCCGGGCAACTTCCTACAGGTTACTTTCGTCTTAATCTCGAACGCTCGTGCTCGTAACGCCGCTTGGCTTGTTTGTACTCGCTCGCTTTTTTGTTGGCGTGGATCGCGCTAAAAATTCCAACGGCAATGAATACGAAGCCGAACAATGGGAATATCGAGGCCATTCCCGACGGACCATGTGACGTAATGGAGAATGCCATTGCCGTCCAAAATCCTCCGAACACGATTGCGATGATTCCCCCGACCACCGCGCCACCTTCCGTTGGCAAATGTGAGTTTCCATTTTTGCCAGTAATCATAAAATTTCTGCGTTTTGTTTCCCATCGTCGATCCAGATTCGCAATCTCTTGATTTTTCGTCAACTGACTGACTTGGTCGCTCAGAGATTTTGTTGTTTCGGTTAGCTTGTCGACGGCTTCTGTAAAGGTCACGTCACGCTCGCGACGTACCGCCAATTGAGCACCGCAGTGATTGCACTTTACGAATCGGGCTGACTCTGGCACCTGCATCGGTGCCCCGCACGAATTGCAAGTTAAGCTTTCCAACATTTACCTTCCACTATCGCCGCGGACGTAAGACTTTCGATGTGTAGAACAAAGTAGCAGCTCCGTGATGTCATGGCCTAATATCGAAGGCATGAAGGTTGCCAAAACGAGGCGCAAAATTGAAGGAATAAAGAAAAAAACAAAATACAGTATTGTTACTCCTCCAGAATTCTCTTGCTTCCGCTGACTTACTCACCAATGGCAGCAGATTCGCCTACCACGCACAATGTGGCGGGGTAGTTTAGCACGAGTTGCTTGACGGCGGTTCGCACGAAACTTCTTGGCATCGTTCGGTCAAACGCAAAATTGACGATCCTTTCGTTATCGCTCGCTGTATATATTTTCAAATGCGGCATCAGATCGCCAGCGACATCTTTGTTTACATCGACTGTCAACGCATCGCTGGCGGGATCAAAATCGAGGTCGTCAAGATCGAGCGTGCGAACATTTTTCGCCACTCGAGTTGAGAAGGAGATTCGTTTCTCGGCGGGTTCGTAAACGATACTCCACTGCGTCAAACCGGGCTGATCCACCTTCGACAGCGATTGGCGAGCATATTCGATCGCGTCTGCCGGCGCGACATCCTCTTTCGCCAACCGAACCTGGCACACCGCTTGGTAATAACGCCGCTCGCTATTGTCACGCCACTGTTGAT
This sequence comes from uncultured Rhodopirellula sp., assembly GCA_963974855.1. Lineage (GTDB taxonomy): Bacteria > Planctomycetota > Planctomycetia > Pirellulales > Pirellulaceae > Novipirellula. Next base: position 1,342 of record CAXBHV010000197.1, read on the forward strand.
TGTGAAACGCCGCTCGCGAAGCGGTATAGGTTGAATTCGCCAGTGCGCAATCTTGAATCTCTTTACCACGATGAACTTTGGCTTTGCCGTCCAAAAACTCGATTGTCGCAACATCGCCCGATGCATCAGTGACAAAGTAGTGAACCCGCTCGATACTGGGGACCATCGGTGTCGGGTAAATCTTCTCCAGGCTGGCGATCACGTCCGATACGGTCGCGGCGGTATCGAGTTGATATTGCACCCACTGGACCACATTCACTGAATGCTTGCCAGCTTCGATGAATGGAAACTCCGCTTGATTCAGCTGCAGCAGATCGACGGTCAGTCCTTTTTCGTTCATTCCTGCAAACGGTATCTCGCGTCCGAATTGCACGAAAGACACACTGCCGTAGGTGGACACCCATTTGGCAGGCTGAACGGGAGCGATTGCCCGCTTTTGGATTCCTCGGGGGTTCACGACTAACAAGCCTTCGCCAAAACCCCAATCATGATTGCGAGCGACGATGATGCGGCCATCGAAGGAAAATCGCATCACCGTACATGCATCGGCAACGCTTCCTCGGCCCTGCCAGGGCGTGCAGACGAAAGCGACCAACACGATCCAAATTCGAATGTTCCGTGATTTCATCGCCAGGACCTGATTGCGGTGGGAGAGAGGAAGATGCCGTAACGCCGTTTGTATAAGACATTATGTCCGATACACTTAAGGAATGAAACATGAACCACAGTCGATTGAAAAATCGGATCAGGAACCCACGCCCAGCCCGACCCCCGCGTTGGTTGCGACGGCCTATCACGAAGCGGGACATGCCGTCATGGCACTGTCGCTGGGTCGGCCGATCGATAAAGTGACGATTTCGCCGCGGCGACTGCAAGTCGAGGGTGTGCGGCTGGGGGCCTGCAAAATCCAGAAAGGGCGGACCAAGTCGAGCCGAGATTGGCTCGAGGACGAAGTGTTGATCCTGTTTGCGGGAATGGTCGCTGAAGCGACGATCACCGGCGAATATTGCGAATCGGGCGCGGCTCAGGACCTGCGTACCGCTCGCCGGTTGCTGCACACTCGCCCAGGAACGCCGCAGCAAATGGAGCGGATTGAACGCCGCTTGGTCGATAAAACTGCCCACATCCTCCGTGATGAGGGGCACGAAAAAGCGATCACGCTGATTGCGGAGGAACTGTTATCGAAAACGACGATCAGCGGCCGAGCCGTACGGCATTTTTTTAATATGGCCGTCAAGCAGCATGACAAATAGCAATACGTGCTAGTGTTTTGTCCAGTCTTACAACTGGAGATTCTAATGTAGTGGAGCTTGCTAAAGCTCCCTGTTTCCAGGGTTGTGGAAGGATCTTTAGCAAGATCCACTACCCAAAATCAAAGACTGACGAAGCACTAGGTAACGGGAGTCGTCAAGACTTTCGAGTATTTTTGAGCCGCTCGCTCCTGCGCGATACAAGCGGAAAAGTTGCTTTCAAAGATGCTAATGACATTGAAGTGGCGGCTAGCTAAAATCCGCCGCCCTGCTGACAAAAATCGACAAAACAATTCATTGAGAAACCCGATGGCTACGAAAACGGAAAACGTGTTTGATATCGATGCTGCGACCAAAGCGATCGCAAAAGAGCTGTCTTTGCCATTAAAACAAGTTCAATCGGCCGTCGAACTGCTCGATGCTGGCAATACCATTCCGTTTATTGCCCGTTATCGGAAAGAGGCCACCGGCGGGCTGGATGAAATCGCCCTTCGCGCGATCGAAGATGCTTTGGAAAAAGCGATGGCACTTTCGGCACGAAAAGCCACCGTGCTAAAAACGATCGACGAGCAAGGGTTGCTGACTGCTGCACTTCGCAAGCAGATCGAAGATTGCAGCGACATGCAAACGCTCGAAGCGATTTATTTGCCCTACAAACCGAAACGGCGTACCCGAGCGACGATCGCGCGGGAACGTGGTCTTGGTCCGTTGGCAGATCTGCTGCTCAGCCAAGGCAAACTTGGCAAATCGAAAGACGATGTATTGAAGGCGTTCGTAAACGCCGCCAAAGAGGTCCCCGATACAGACACCGCACTGAAAGGTGCGTTGGATATCGTCGCAGAGCAATGGTCCGAGGATGCCGACACGCGGACCTGGATGACAAAACAGGCCTTCTCGCAAGGACGGATCACTTCGTCGATCAAGCGAGGCAAAAAGGATCAAGCGGAAAAATTCGAGCTTTACACCGACCACAACGAATCGGCCGCGAAGATCCCCGGGCACCGCTTGTTGGCGATGATGCGAGGCGAGTCCGAAGGGGTGCTGAAAGTCGGGATCAAACTCGAAGATTCGCAAGTGCTCGCCGAACTGAAGCCGAAACTCGTTCCCAATCGTGATTTCGAATTCCGCAACGAGTTACTTGAAACGGTGGACGATTGTTACCAGCGGCTGCTGATGCCCGCCACTGAATCGACCGTGATGCAAACGCTAAAGGAAAAGGCGGATGAGGAAGCGATCGCAGTGTTTGGAAAAAATCTGCGAGAGTTGCTGATGAGTGCACCAGCCGGTCCTAGGGTTACGATCGGCATTGACCCCGGTTTTCGTACCGGTTGCAAAGTCGCCGTGGTGGACGGAACAGGAAAATTCCTGACCAACACCACCATTTACCCCACGCCGCCCAAAAGTGATACGGCGACCGCTGGAAAGGCGTTGTTGGCGTTAATCCAAAAGTACAACGTCGAGTTGATTGCCATCGGTAATGGGACGGCGTCGCGGGAAACCGACAGCTTCGTCGGGGATCTGATTCGCCAACACAAACTTGACGTCACCAAAGTGATGGTCAGCGAATCGGGGGCATCAATCTACTCGGCAAGCGAATTGGCGTCGAAGGAATTCCCTGATCTGGACATCACCGTGCGAGGTGCAATCAGTATCGCTCGTCGTTTGCAAGATCCGCTTGCCGAATTGGTGAAGTCGGATCCGAAATCGATTGGTGTCGGGCAGTATCAACACGACGTCAATCAAACGCAGCTTCGCAAGTGCCTCGATCGTACGGTCGAGTCGTGTGTAAACAGCGTCGGCGTGGACTTGAACATGGCGAGTGTTCCACTGCTTTCGTACGTTGCCGGGATCGGTCCCAAATTAGCCGAGAACATTGTCGAGTATCGCAACGCGAATGGTCGCTTTGGCAATCGTAAACAGTTGAGCAAAGTGCCAAAGTTGGGAAAAAAGGCGTTTGAGCAAGCGGCGGGATTCCTCCGCATTCGCGGCGGCGACGAACCGCTGGACAATTCCGCCGTGCATCCAGAAAGCTATGTGTTGGTCAGCCAGATGGCAAAGAAACTGGGGACCGATTCTCGGGCGTTGGTCGGCAACGCAACGCTGAGCCAAAAATTAAAGCCGAACGAGTTTGTGGACGAGCAATTTGGTTTGCCAACGGTGGCGGATATTATTTCCGAGTTGGCGAAACCGGGACGTGACCCCCGCAGCGAATTCCGCGCGGTGAAATTCGATGACAGCGTCAACTGTATGGAGGATCTGAAACCCGGCATGATACTCGAAGGGGTGATCACCAACGTCACTCACTTTGGCGCCTTCGTCGACATCGGGGTGCATCAAGATGGACTGATCCACATTTCACAACTCGCCAACACGTTTGTGCAAGATCCAAACGAAGTCGTAGCGGTAGGCGATGTCACGAAAGTGAAAGTGCTGGAGATCGATCTGCCACGCAAACGCATCTCGGTGACACGCAAGTTTTAGGCGGTTGGCTTGCGCAGTTGCCTCTCCAAAGACGAGGGGAATTCTGAAATCACATCAGCCAAGACGAACGCGTACTGTCACCTCTCTCGAGCTTCAGCTTGGGAGAGGTAACAGCGGGCCCATAGGCCTCGTTCGGGTGAGGGCCGACCGTGCAAATGAGCTTGCAGCATACCTCTGACTTGCTCGGTCGGCCCTCACCCGAGCATCGCTGAAGGCTCTGCTCGACCTCTCCCAAACTACGTTTGGGAGAGGTGACAGTACGCTAACACGCCCCTGCACCGCACTCGTATCACGCGGATGCATCGCGTAGCAGCGGATCGACTATCTTACGCACTTCGGATTCGCTGACTCCGGCGATTGACACGGTTTTGCGTCGCGAGGTGGCTCCGCGGACGACTTCCACGTTCGACTTGGCCATGCCAAAGATTGCTGCGATCGATTTTTCCACCGCTTTGTTTGCTTTCCCTTTGTCAGCCGGCGCAGTGACCGAGATGCGGAGGGCTGAGTCGTGGCATCCTCCGACCGAGGCCTGTTTTGCTTTGGGCGTGACATGCACGTCGATCGTGCATCGACCATCGTGTTGTTTGATGACGATCACGAATCATCCTCCCGCACGTGGCTTGGCGATCGAATTACCATGCCAAGAATCGTTTGAGCAGTTCGATGCCTGGCTGCGTTAGAAAACTTTCGGGGTGAAACTGCCATCCTTCGAGTTTGTATTCTTTGTGACGCACGCCCATGATTTGCCGCTTACCTCCGGTGTCAGTCCATGCACTCGCAATCAATTCGTCGGGCAAACTTGATGGCTCGATTACCAAGCTGTGGTAACGAGTCGCAACGAAAGGATTGTCCAAGCCTTTGAAAAGACCTTCATCGTCGTGATAGATCTTGTCGGTTTTGCCGTGCATCAACTCCGGGGCACGCACAATCTCGCCGCCATACGCTTGCCCAATCGATTGATGACCGAGACAGACGCCGAGGAGCGGAACTTTGCCAGCGAATTGTTTGACGCACTCGACGCTGACGCCAGCTTCGTTGGGCGTGCAAGGTCCTGGTGAAATCAGCACCCGCGATGGCGACAAGTCTTGTAGTTGTTCAATCGTCAGCTCGTCATTGCGAAAGACCCGAACATCGATCGTGGCATCGATCTCACCGAGCCTCTGGACCAGGTTGTAAGTGAACGAATCGTAATTGTCGATGACGATGACCATGGTACAGACAACACTTGATGCAAGAATGAAGGGGCAAATTTTGAGGACGTTGAAATTTCAGCGATGCCGAAATGTCAATGGGAAATTAGGGCTCGAAACAAAAAGAATATTCTTTGTTGTCATCCGCGTAAACGCTCTTTGGTTGGAAACGCTCCACAGCGTATAATGGGCATGACACGACAACGCTGGGCGAGTGGAAATACGGCGAAACGCGATTCACACGTATCGACAGACGTTAGTGGCATAAGACCGAGCAGAGCGAAACCGGCGATATCTTAGTGAAAAAAGTTTTCATTGAGTATCAATGACCTCGAACATTCAGTCTTGACAACAAATTTATTTACTCGCGCTCTTCTTCATAGATAAATTCCCATGCTTTCGGTTCGCCCCAAAGTCGCCGAGTTGGCGTTTCACGTTTTTAGTCGCTCACTGCATCCCGAGCTCTACGCACTGCATCAACGACGCCGTGTCGAACGCACGGACTACGAGGTCCAGGTCGATATCACCAATTGTGGCCACGTCGTCACGTGGCGAGGCGCCGGGATGACGATTTGTGAAGTCGCCACCAGTGCCCAACAACCGCTTCCTAAACGTCGCTGCCTGCTTTCACGCCCCCTCAAAGGGAGTCGCACCGAGCGAGCGGAGTGCCGTGGGGGTGTCCAGTACAAAACACACTTCCAATTGGAACCGGTGGATCCCGACATGTTCTGGATGGTCCAACAACAATTGGGCACCGGGCAAACCGAAGGGCTGCTGCACCGTTTTGACGCCAGCGGCCGGATGGCGCTCGGCGCCCTGAGCTACGTCAACGTGGAAACGCGTCGCAAGAGTGTGCTGATTCAAGCCATTCATACCTTCCCTGACGATTATGCTATCGTCAAAGTGGAATCGCTCTTTTCGATCGGCGATAGCTCCAAGTAACAAGTCGGCGTTTCTTTGATGTCTCGTCGCTCATGGCTGGACTCGACCACTCGCGAACAAATTGTCGCAGTGGTCGATTTGAAATCGGGACTCGCCGTTCACGCAGTCGCTGGCGACCGGCAAGCGTACCAGCCGATTTCAATCGGGGGGCAAACCGCCGGAGATCCATTTGCGTTGGTTGCTCACTACCGCAGTCTCGGTATTCGATCGCTCTACATTGCCGATTTAGACTCGATCCTTCTCGGACAGCCGCAAATCAGTTTGCTTGAGCGTCTGATTTCCGCCCACAGCGAACTGGACGAGATCCTGATCGACATTGGGTTGCCCGAGTTAGATACGGTGGCCTCGTTGTTGGAATTGGCTCGGAAACGCCGCAATGTGTTCGTGATTGCAGCGACCGAATGTGCGACCAGCGCCGCGTCGCTGCGACAATTCCAAGGGGTGTTGGATTTTTCTCAGATCACGTTGGGAATGGATTATCGCCAGGGTGTTTTTTTGGGCGGCGATGATTCCGAAGAACATTGGCTGGAATTGGCAGAGCAGCTTGGCATCGAGCGTGTGGTTGCGCTGGACACAGCGACAGTGGGGACATCACGTGGTCCTTCGATTGCCGAGATTTGCTCGCGAATTCGTCGGCAATCGCCTGGCGTCAAACTTTATTCGGGCGGTGGTATACGAGACGCCTCCGACGTTAAGCTATTGCTTGACGCAGGTTGCGATTGCTGTCTCGTTGCGACCGCGTTGCTCAAGTCGTAGCTATGTCGCCCGACGTCTCCGACGTCGGAGATTCTCGGACGTCGGTGACGCCCGGCGACAATTCGCTCTCGCAGTTTCAGACTTCCGTTTCCATCGAAGGATCCGATCATGCTTTTCTCATCTATGCGACCCGCGTTGTTCGCCACCGGGCTGTTGATCGTGACGCTAGGTGTGACCATGGCACAAGCACCCACCGACGAAGTGACGCCTCGCGACGAAGCGACTAGCGAACCCAGTTCGACTCCGAACCCGATCGAGTCGAAAATCCGCAGTGCCTTGGAAGGGGCCCCCGGCGGGGTCAGCTCGTCCGATCCGCTGCTGGACGACGTGCTAGGCATCATCAAGTCTCGCGGCAGTATTTTGGACGGATCTTCGCTCGATCCTGCATTGGAAAACCGAGGATCGGCGGGCACGGATCGAGATTACCATGCCC
>CAXBHV010000198.1:0-8365 GCA_963974855.1 uncultured Rhodopirellula sp.
AACGGGTTGTAGCAAAAGTGGAGTCCGTGGGGGTTCAGTCTGGACTAATTCAGGGGCAAAGGATCCAGCCGAAGCAATCAGCTCGACGAATGGGGAAGTTAGGCAATCAAGGTTTGTCGTGCACATTGAAGCACGACACATCCTGATGAGTGTGGGACGTGCAGAGGGCGTGTGGCCCGTCGTCACGATTTCACACGCGGACCCACCTCCCACCCCGTAAGCCGATGGATTGGCAGATGACTCAAAAATCGTACAAACGCACTGACACTTCCGCGAACGCCACCCTCACACGGCGAACGAGTCAATGGCGTCGTGCCATGCTTGGCATTCTGATCGCGACGACCACCGGCGGTAGTTTAACCCCCGTTTTGGCCGGCAACCCAAGCACTCCGTTTTCCACCGCAAGTCGGGTGCACGGGGTAGTTCGAACAACGACCTTCGCAGGGGAATCGGACGACGCAACCACAGGTGCCTTCGCCCACCAACCGGAATCGGTCCAGGCATTTGCCGCATCGGCCGCCGTGGCCAGCAAAACGTTCGAGGATTCACGCCCGCTCGTCTATCTCACGCTTGCCGAGGCGCGTGCCCGCGTCATCGACTCGAACCCCGAGCTCGACAGTCTGTCTAACGCGCTCTCGGCGATTGCCGAAGACGTTACGATCGAGGATGCCTACTTTGACGGCCGCGTCGGGGTGGACATCGAAGGTGGAAAACTCGATCGTCAACTCAGCAACTCTGTTGCCACGTTTGGTCTTCCCACTCGCGAATTGCAAACCGACTTCCTTCGCTCGCTTAACGGCAACATGCTGTCGTACAGTAAGCGGACACGAACTGGCGGTGAGTTCTTACTGGGTTACAACGGTGGTTACAATTTCCTGTCGCCCGTGGGCCCGGATGTTTTAGTAAACCCAGCTTGGGACTCGGATTTGAACTTCCGCTTCAGCCAACAATTGGCTCAAGGGCGTCGACGTGTCATCAATGAATCTCCGATTCAATTGGCTCGCTACGCCTATATGTCGCTCAGTTCGGAGCTGCGTGCCGAGATCAATACAGCGTTCCGTGACGTGGAAGTCGCCTATTGGGAATACGCCGGACTGTACGCTGAACATCAAGTCGCCCAGGAATCGACGGCGCGGTTCAAAAAGTTAGTGGATAGCGAACGAGCACGGCTCGAACAGCGAGAGTCAACAATCGTGGATGTCGCGCAGGCGGACGAGCTTTACCAAACCGCTCGCTTGAGCGAGTTGGAACTGCGACGAACTGCGGAAGTCGCTGCCGTGGAACTGTTGCGTTTGATGGGTGACTACCGCGGCCGCACGATCCGGCTTGTCCCTGCGGATCAGCCCCAGATCAATATGTCGCTGCACTTTGATGAAGGCATGGTTCAATCGGGATTCCGACCCGAAATCGAAGCACAACGTACACTCGTGCGAGCGGCAAAGCTACAGATTTTGCAAGCACGTGATCTATTGCGGCCTGACATTCGCGCCAACTTTGGCTACACCCAAAACGGCCTAGAAGACCGTTTGGACGATTCTCTCGACACCGCATTTGACGGCAATTACCAAGATTGGTTCGTCGGTTTCGAATTCCGACAATCCGTAGGCCAGCGAGCTGCGTACGCAAAAGCACGTCAAGCTTGTCGCCAACTTGCCGCCCAACAGTCGCTACTCGATGCGATTCGCCGTGACATTTACGCCGAGGTCAATGCCGCTGCGGTCGATATCGAGTTGCTCCATGAATCGCTTGACATCGCTTCGGCAAGAGTTGCCTCCGCAACCGCACAAAGCGATGGTCGCCAACAGTTGTACGACAAGAACAAAGCGACGATCGACTTGTTGCTTCGCAACGACCAAACATTGGTGGACGCTCAACGCGCGTCGCTTCAAGCCACCTACAGTTATCAACAAGCGTTGGCGGAATGGCGTTACGCAACCGGGACGATCGATCGCGCCGCAATGGGGCTCGAAACCTCGTTGGATTCGTCGCTACAGTCGTTTGAAATGATTCCGTCGGTGCCCGATCAAAAATTGGAAGTCGAAAGCGACTCGCAAACGAGTCCGCGGATGATTGATGAGCCGATGGAGGCGATTCCAGTACCGAAGGAGGATTTGCCACCACCGCAAAAACCCGCTGAAACACTTCCAGCTCCGAGTCCGAATGGCGGTGATCAGGCGGCGAACCAATCGGAACCTTTCGCTCCCGTAGTTTCTCATTCCTACACACCGAGTTGGCTTAACCGCAGTTCGGCGAACGGGCCGATTGAGAGCTACCCACAAGTGGTTGTCGGTAAGCCTCCGGTGAATGCCACCTCGGATCAGCCATCGTCCACTCCAATGCAGCAAGCGACTTCGCAACCGCAACTGATGTTGCCTGACCAAGTTGACGGCTGGGACGAGATGTTCTCATCGGGGCTGTCCGAATCGGCAGCACCAAGAACGCAGACCGCTGGCTTGCCAGAAGTCTTCATCACCGACCGTAGCAATTTGCGATCCGATGCTCAGGCAAAAGCCGAAACACTACGAGCTACAATGGATGCTCAGGCAGCAGAACTGCTTCCCGAAGTTCATGTCTCGCCATTGAAGTTCCATCGCTAAGACGGCAGCGTCGGAAACGGATCGGCGGGCACCTCCGCTGGCAACCACACGTCTTCGACTTGTTGACCACCGGCGTCGAAACGGATCAGCAAATAGACACCGCCAACCAATCCCCATCCGAACGCGAAAGCGGTCGCGGTGGGGATTTGTGCTAAAATCTGTAACGCAAAATTGCCGGTCATTGCAGGCGCCGATGTCCCGACCAAGACCGCAAGCGTGATTCGCGCCGCTGCGTCGGTGACTCCGCCGATCAGAAACATCACGATCCAAAATAGCACCAGCGAAACGACACCGTACAGGATCAAATGAGCGGGGCGGCGATACAGGTATTCGTAGCCACGACTCAACGCATCAAGTGCGTCAGGGTCTCGTTCGTTTCCGATCGCGGCCCAGGCAAAAGCAACAGCGACGATGGCTCCGAATGCTAAAATGCCCGATGGAATTGCTAACACTGTGATCAACATGGCCAAGGGAAACTGAACGAACCCCGATTCAGGCATCCACGCCGCGATCCAACCCAACCCCCAGATCATCGCCGCCAGAAATGCAACACAAAGCATTGGGACAATCCCGGCAATCCAAGCAGCAATCGATCGTGGCAAAATGGATTTCACGATTACTCGGACACTGAGCATCGAACGCCCCGCAGTCAACAATCCGCCTTGGCGAACAAAGACAAGCGAAGCAAACGACCACGCGATCAGCGTCCAGAGCAAGCTACACAACAATCGTAAAATGCCGCCGCTGTGTTGCTGACTTTCTGCGGAAAACGACGCTGTGATCGCTCGCATCGGGTTCGCCGAAGTCGGAAACCAAACAGAGAACCGCTGGGGTGCCATATCCGTGACTTGCGAGCTGTCCGTAACTTTGGAACTCACCGAGACTGTGGACTCCACCGCAGCGGGTAAGTTGACGCCGCGAATCCATTGATCAACAGGCGACCAAATCGCCAGCGTCAACATCGCGATTAGAATCATCGACGGCGAGCCTGCCATCCGCAGCGTTCGCAACAACCGCAGCCATGGCAAGATGTCGATCCATTCTCGCACCCGCGCAAGCACTCCGGATTCGAGTTCATGCCCCGCATGCATTTCGTGCTGATTAGATTCCGTGTCTTGCAATGGACTCATCGCCTTGGTGTTTCAGCGTTGTAAAACGCACAGATTAACGAAACGTGGTGAGTTTCCATAGTGTCGGGTCGGCAATCGGGGGCGTGGACACATTGTCGCTCGCAGCGATCACGCGGGCACTGAGAAACCATGCTTGTCCCGGTTGCAGCGGCAGCTCTGTCAAATCTCGTCGCAGCACGGCGATTTCAAAATGAATACGTTCGGCTGCTTCTTTGGTCGCCACGTACCACGTCGGCTGCCACCCGGATTGCCCATCGATGCTGTCGTGGGTTTTCCCTGATGGCGTCACCTGTAATTGATAAGCGGTCATCAGATCTTGGTCGGTATCAATTGAAATTCGCAATCGGTCGGAACGACTGAGGTCGTAGTCACGATTTTTCTTCGTGGCCTTGGTCGTCGGGTCGTGCCGAAACGCGTCACGCGGGCAGCTGACAAAAAAGAAAACATAATCGTCATCGTACGCGATCTGCACCGTGGTTTCTTGGTTGAGAGGTGCATCCCTGCGGGTCCAACACGCGTCATCATTGATCCCATCCAATTTTGGTCGTCCGCCCGCAGGTGCCGCAATCACATGAGCGTCCTGTTGCGAGCGATTGGGGTGCTCATTTCCCATGTCGTCCGCAGTGATCAGTGACGTCCAAGGGTTGACCGATTGACTTGCACGCAGACGCCGAAAATTACCCGATTCTTGCCCCATCCGCTCAAGCTGTGAACTGTCGCCGCGTTGGCGGGCAGCCTCGCCTGCGATCAACACAAGCGGATGAAACTCCCAAGCCAAATCGACTTCTACATTATTTTGCGAAACGCGTCTGGTTCCGACTTGTACCGGCGTCGCCTCAGGAACGCGTAGCGGCGAAACCGCGGATGCCAGTGCCACTCCGCTATTTTCGACTTGAAAGGGCGAAACGGCTGCCTGTTGGACAGGAGCAGCCGCATCATTGGCCGTCAATGCCAAGGCACGTGAAATCGCGGCATGCAGTGTTTGCCACTCGACGCTCGATTCGATCGCTGCGAGACGAAGTGCCGACCATTTTCCGAACGAGCGATCAGAAAACCGCTCTGCCGATTCAGCTAACACGATTCTTAGATAAGCGATCGCATTGGGAAACGTTTCCGCATCGCTCGAGGCGAGTCGGCGATAGATACTCCAAGTCAAACGAAGCTGGTCGCTCGCAGCGGTTTGATTAAGCAGCGATTTGAGAGCGTGCTCAAAAAACTCATTTGTCGAACTCGATTGAATCATTTGATCGACCCGTTTTGATTCACTCAAGCGAGCTTGGACGACTTGCAATTGACGCCGATTTGCCTTGGTGAACGATGCCGCCAACCGTTGGTTCTGCGAAAGCGAAAGTCCGGTGGTAACGGATTCACCTCGCGGTGGATTGCCGGACGTGTCATACAGAATGCGAAGTGCAACGCTGTCTTTGATCTCACTTTCGGGGGAAACAATCTGCAGCGCATCGTCCCACAGGTCGCCGGCCAATACTCCGGCAAACGGCATCATCGCGTTACGGTGAATCATGCTCTCGCCACCGCTGTCAAAGCCATAACGCACAACGCGAGAAACGCCCATCGAAATGGCGGTCTGCGAAAATGCGGAAGCGGTCTTTGGATCGAGAGAATCGTCGATCACAAGGACGGCGGGACGGTGAATCGCAATCCAATTTTTTGCTTCGGTTTCGATCGATTCGGCAGGGTCGATCGTGTCGACCGATGCCGCCCCCAAGGCCGAGGCGGCTTGGCGGGCACGGCAAAGCCACTGTTCGGCCTTCGCACTACTTGCGCCGACGGTATCGGGATGTTGCACAACCACCGCGACACGTTGATGTGACTCGAGTGTTTCCGAACCAACCATTGACCATGCGATCGTCGACGGATCTTTTGCAATGACAAGAATCGAGGCATGACGCTGTTCGCCTCGAATCGGTTTCCAGCGACCACTCGCACGGTCCCCTCGTAGGATCACGCCGTGATCTCCGACTGCATATAATTCGTTCGCGTTTCTCTCGTAGACATCGCGAATCACCATCTCGGACTTAGTCGCTTCGACCCACGCTAAGCGAACCGCTGATTTCGATTCGGCTTGGACTTGGGGAGCCCCGTCTAATTCACCCGTACTGTTCCAACTTCGCCCCGCATCATGACTTTCGAATTCGCGAGATTCCGCAAGCGCGGACCAGTCGCCTGTGGCCACAATCGCGTTGTCTTGTGCTCGTCGTGAAAGCGACCCGAGTCGCGGCAATTCGTTATCTGCGCCTCGTCGCCAGCTGACGCCCGCGTCGTCGGACCACAGCGCGACTCCGCGACTGACACAGGTGATCCGGTCATATTGGCCCCCAACGGCGATCACGTGTTGGTGGTTTACCCAAATCACGTCGACCAACGCACAGGCCACCGGACTCGGTTGTAGATCCCACGATTTCCCTCCGTCTTCGGAACGCAAGATCACGCCATGATCGCCCACGGCGATCCCGACTTTGCCATCCTTTGCAAAAGAGATCGAACGCAGCGACGCGTCTTCACGCAGCAGTTCCGTTTGGGTGTAGGGAGCTGTAGGCTCGAGCGCAGATTGTGCAGCCGAATCGACAGGGGACAGCAACAATACGCAAAGCACTGTCGTTACGTACACTGAAATCGAGTTGAGTCGCATTTGGCGAGGCGACCATGACAGCATCGTTGAGTACTTTTCCAAGGGTCGTAATCGCAGCGTTGAATTCCGCAATTTCATGCCAACCATCCTTTTACGAGGTTTGCCATCAAAAGGAGGGCCCCCCAGCCGAGAAACAAATTTGCGGCAACATAAAAAACCGCTGTCAGCCACCGCTGCTCTCCCGCCAACAGCATCGACTCGGCGGTGAAGGTCGAAAACGTGGTCAGTGCGCCTAGAAATCCGACTCGAAGCCCCAGTAACACTCGCGGAGAAAAGTGCTCGTTAAGGAGGCTGAACTCCGCTAGGGCCCCCATTGCGGCACATCCCAGGACATTAGCAGTGGTAGTGCCCAGCATCGAAGAGCCGCCTGGAACCGACATCATTCCAAGCGTTATCCCGTAACGGGCGATAGATCCTATCGCTCCGCCCATCGCTACGACTGCTAGATTGAGCCAACTACTCATCAACACTGACCGAATTAACCATTGCCTAAGTTGGGGCACGAACTTAATTTAGATGCGTAGGTTCGGAGTTTCGGCCGTCCGCGTAAACGCCAGTTTTTTCGCCCCCTCCAAAGGACGGCTGAAAACCATCCCAAAAGGACCGGCGTTTTTGACAAGTCGCACAGGGATCAGCCGCAGTGGAACAGCCGCAGGGTGAACCCGTGACGGCGGATGGAGCACTTAATCTACGAACGATTGACTGAATGTTTCCTTTCCTTTCTTGTGTTGACGTAACTGATGAGTACTGCAAAAGCCGCCGCCACCGAATCCAAAGTCATGACCGGAGCCGATATCCTGGTCAAATCGCTAGTGGATCATGGCGTCGAAGTACTGTTCGCCTACCCCGGCGGCTGCAGCATGCCGCTACATCAAGCGTTGACTCGCTTTGGCGATTCGATCCGAACGATTCTGCCGCGGCACGAACAAGGGGGAGCCTTTGCCGCCCAAGGCTACGCACGCAGTACCGGAAAAGTCGGTGTTGTGATGGCGACCAGCGGTCCAGGGGCGACCAATCTCGTGACCGCCATCGCGGACGCAAAACTTGATTCCATTCCCTTGCTCTGCATCACAGGACAAGTTCCCACGGCAGCGATCGGGTCCGACGCGTTCCAAGAAACACCGATGGTCGAGATTTGTCGTGGGATTACCAAGCATCACTACTTGGTCACCGACTTGGCGGATTTGCCGCGGATTATGAAAGAGGCATTTCATATCGCAACCAGCGGCCGCCCTGGCCCCGTTCTGATCGATATGCCCAAGGACATCCAGCTCGGCACTCGCGAGATCGACATGGATCCCGACATGGACTTGCCCGGTTACGATCCAACGCCATCGCCAGTTCCAACCGAAACAATTCGCCAAGTGGCTGCGGCCATCAAACTGGCTCGTCGTCCGATGATTTACGCCGGTGGCGGTGTCATCATCGGCAGTGCGAGCGAAGAGCTTCGCGAATTTGTCAAAAAGACCGGCATTCCCGTAACCACAACTGTGATGGGGATTGGCACGATTCCGCCCGAGCAAGAACATTCGATGGCATGGCTTGGGATGCACGGAGCTGCCTACGCTAACTACGCCGTCCGTGATTGCGATTTGTTGATCGCTCTGGGCGTTCGCTTTGACGACCGCGTGACAGGCAAAGTGGAAGCGTTCGCAAAGGACGCCAAGATCATCCACGTCGACATCGACGGATCGGAATTGAACAAGAACAAGCAAGCTCATATCCCCGTGCGTGGCGATGTGAAGCAAGTGTTGACGGAACTGAACAAAGTCGTTCAAAAGCCAGAGATCGCCGCTTGGCAAAAACATTGCGACGAATTGAAGGCAAAGTATCCGTTCAAGTACGACGAGAACTTCGATGGCATTCTTCAGCAACACGCCATCAAAACGCTCAGCGACATCACTGCGGAAATGGACACCTACATCACCGTGGGCGTTGGCCAGCACCAGATGTGGGCGGCACAGTTCTACAACTTCCGTCGTCCTCGC
>CAXBHV010000199.1:0-8346 GCA_963974855.1 uncultured Rhodopirellula sp.
CCAAACGGTGACGCACAATATCGGATCGACGTAATCGCACGATGCCAATGCCTTCGATGTCACTTAGGCGATTGATGGCGTCGCGTAGCCCGCTGGTAATGCCACGCGGCAAGTCTTGTTGCGAAATATCGCCGCTGACCACCATCTTGCTTTGCTCGCCCATACGCGTCAGGAACATCTTCATTTGTGCGATGGTCGTGTTTTGAGCTTCGTCCAATATGATAAAGGCATCGTTGAGTGTTCGTCCACGCATATAAGCGAGCGGAATGATTTCAATTACATCTTGCTCCATCAAAGTCCGAGCTTGATCGAAATCAATCATTTCACCAAGTGCATCCATCAGCGGACGCAAGTATGGGTTTAGTTTGGCCCGTAAGTCCCCCGGTAGGAAGCCCAAACTTTCGCCGGCTTCGACTGCGGGGCGGACTAAGACGATTTTCCGCACCTGACCGGCACGTAATGCTTCTACCGCCGTTGCCACCGCCAAATAGGTTTTTCCGCAGCCAGCGGGTCCAGTGGCAAAGGCAAGGTCGAAGCGGCGAATCGCTTCGACATAGCGGCCCTGGCCCGGCGTTCGGGGCTTGATCCGGCGACCGGCATGTTGGATGTCGATGTCGTCGCCTGTGATGGTGGGGACGGCACCTTCGATCATCGCGCCCTCTTCGGTCGCCGCCGAATCGACGTCCTCACTGGCCAAATCCCCTTTTTTACGAGAGATATGACGCATCTTTTCGAGCGTCCGGGTTGCACGATTGACGTTGTCTTCTTCGCCCGCAATCCGAATTCGACCGTCTCGCAGCGTGATGCTGACGTCAAACGCTCGACGCAGTTTCCGCAGGTGCTGATCACGCGGCCCAAACAAAGTCAGGATTTCCGCAGGGTTCGCAATCGATAATGTAGCTTCGGTCATTCAAATGCCTGAAAGGTTTAGTCTCCTACTTCGCTCGATTCTAGCGTGAGCGAGTGCTTGTATCACATTTAAAATCTCTGGGTGTACAAGCGTTTTCCTCACCCAGGTGGGCCTGCCACTCCGGCAGCAAAACACAGGAATGCAGGCATAACCGCTGCAATCAACGAGTCCGTTACGTCCCAGACGCCCCCCAAACCGGGCAGCCAGGAACCGCTGTCTTTGACGCCTGCATCGCGTTTTACCAGTGATTCGGCTAAGTCGCCCATCATTCCGGCAATCGCCAACACGGGGCCCAACACGATTGCCCCCAGGATGCACTGTATCAAAGTGAGCGCACTTGCGGTCGGCGCCACGGCTGGAAAAAGCCAGAGCAGGCAAGCGAATGCAACGATCGTGCTGGTTAATATTCCTCCACCGACTCCTTCCCAGGTCTTTCCAGGGCTAAGTCGCGGGATCAATTTGTGTCGTCCAATGGCACGGCCGACAAAGTAGGCACCGGCATCGGCCGATTTCGTAACCGCGATCATGGTGATCAGTGCCGCTAGCCCCCAGTTTCCGCTGCTGGGCACGCTCGGGTCTAAATTACCGAGCGAACGCAGTGAAACGAGTAACGCCATTGGCAACCCGACATACATCGACACAAAAACACCCGACAAGGTGCGGTCAATTGCGTAGCCTTTTTCTCGCTGGATCTCGGGGCGTCCATAGGTCCACATCTCGGCCGCCAGCGTGACCATGACTGCAGCGATTGCTGCGGTAACAATCCAGCCCAAGCGACCGACAGGGCAATCAATCGGGTAAACCGAATCAAACAACGGCCAAACCATCGGTACACATGCCGACAATGTGACCATCGCGGTCGTGAACATTGCAATCGATCGCGAGATGTTTCGGCCACTCGCCGTCAGCATTGTCGACAGATCCGAGGCAGTGCCGATTGCAAAAAACAGCAGTAGCGGGATCAGCCAAAGACCTTCGGCGTTATCGAACGAGTGGTTTGCATCCAGGTAGATCAGCAAGCCCACGACGGAAAGCAAAACAGCCGAAGTTTTCAGGCGGTCAATAAGCACGCGTTTTTCCTACAGAAAAGGGGCCAGGCAATCATGGGCTGGTGATGACGCTGCGTTGATTTAGAACTGCGACGCGTGACACTACTCATTCACGTTCAGGCCACCGAAGCGACGCTGACGAAGTGCAAAGTCGTCGATCGCGGTCAAGAAGTTTTCACGCGTGAACTCAGGCCAGCACGTGTCCGTGATCCACAGTTCCGAGTAACTTAATTGCCAAAGCAAGAAATTGCTGACCCGCATGTCGCCGCCGGTGCGAATCATTAAGTCGACTTCGGGTAGTCCGGCCGTATAGAGTCTCGCGGTGATCAACTCTTCGCTGATATCTTCGTCGCGGAGAGTTCCTGCGGCGACCTCGCGAGCGAGTTCTCGAGCCACTTTGGTGATCTCGTCACGTCCGCCGTAGTCGATCGCCAGCACGAGTTGGGTGCCGGGATTGTTTTCGGACATGACAAGCGTCTTGTCCATTTCTTTGATCACGTTTACTGGCAATCGGTCTCGGCGACCGATCACCTTCAATCGCAATCCTTGATCCATGATCGTGCGACGTTCCTCGACCAAATACTGCTCGAGCAAATGCATCAGGAACTCGAGTTCCGCTTTGGGACGTTTCCAGTTTTCGCTCGATAAGCAATACAGCGTGATCGCATCGATGTTGAGCTCGGTCGCCGTTTCGCTAACCATGCGAACGGTTTCCACACCGCGTCGATGACCCTCGATTCGCGGCAAATCACGTGCTTGAGCCCAGCGGCCGTTGCCATCCATAATGATCGCGACGTGCCGAGGACGATTCGTCTCGGCAATGTCGGTTGCTGGGTCGGCACACGCTTTGGTGGGATCCTTCATCTTGAACTCGCCTTACTCGCGATGCGTCCTGACTAGCTTAGCGGTTGCAGTGCAAGTTCTGATGCAGCTTCGGTAAAGATCGTTTGCGCTCGATCCGGTCCAACCGAAAGGACGCCGACGGGAACGCCGACGAGTTCTTCGATACGGCGGACATAAGCCATCGCACCGGCAGGGAATTGATCCATGCGGCGAACATCGTCCACAGGTTCTTTCCAGCCTTGGATCGTTTCGTAGATCGGTTTGCAGCGACGCAACTCATCCGCATGGCTCGGGAAACGTTCGATTCGTTTGCCATCAAGTTCGTAGGCAACACAGACTTTCAATTCGTCCAAGTGAGCTAGCACGTCCATCATCATCAATGCCAACCGAGTTACACCACTCAGTCGTGCGGTGTAACGAACGGCAACCGCATCGAACCACCCACAACGTCGTGGACGTCCGGTGGTCGTTCCATATTCGTTACCAAGGTCACGAATTCGATCGCCCGTGGCGTCGTCGAGTTCGGTGACGAAGGGACCGCCGCCCACGCGAGTGCTATAGGCTTTGCAGACGCCAAGCACCGTGTTGATCCACTTTGGTGGCACGCCAGCACCGGCACAAACGCCGACGCCACTGCTGTTGCTGCTAGTGACAAACGGATAAGTGCCGTGGTCGATATCCAGCAAAGCGCCTTGAGCGCCTTCGAACAAAATGCGTTTGTCCGCTTCGGTGGCATCGAGCAGCAGGTCGGTGGTGTCGCCGATCATGCCTTTGAGGCGTTCGGCCCAAGAGGCGGCCAAGGGGACAACGACTTCAGGAGCAATCTTTTGTAGCTCGTCTTCTGACGCCCCAAGATTTTTTAGCAACTGGATCTTTTGTTCAGCGACCGTGCGAATGCGTTCGTCACGTTGCGGCTGAATCAAATCGGTCATGCGAATCGCGTGGGTACGTCCCACTTTGTCGCGATAACATGGCCCGATGCCTCGGTTGGTCGTTCCAATCGATTCCCCGCGAACTTCGGTCGCATTGATTTGACGATCTTCGGCGATATGCCAAGGCATCACCAAGTGGGCCCGCTCGCTGATCATCAGGTTTTTGGTGCAGTCGACTCCGCGAGGCGCCAGTGCATCAATTTCGTCGAGCATCGTCGACGGATTGATCACCACACCGGGCGTGATCAGGTTCTGAACCTGGGGATGCAAGATCCCGCTGGGGATGTGGTGCAATTTGTAGGTTTGATCGCCCGCAACCACGGTGTGCCCAGCGTTGGCACCTCCTTGGTAACGAACCACGATATCGAACTGAGGTGCAAGCAGATCAACCAGCTTGCCTTTTGCCTCGTCGCCCCACTGCAGACCAATGACACAAGTACCCGACACCAAACGAACTCCCAAGAACTTTGGGGGGAAATTCCCGGGGGGAAATCCCCACGGCGCAAACGGAAAAGCCTAAGCCCCAGCGCGGATGCTGGCAAGCAGGAGGAGAGCAAGTGTGTGAAAAGTTCCCAGCACAACCAGCTTTACTGAGTGGCTGACGCCCAGATTTTCTTGTCCGCCGCTTCAATCAGCGGTGTGAACTCCGCCAATTCCGCTGCGTTGTTGCCTTGTTCGTGCTTACGAAATAGCAACAGGTACGTCTCGTTTTGAGGCCGATAATGGTTGAAGAAAAGTTCGTTTTTGCGAACGATTTGCTGCGAAAGCTCCGTTTTGGGCTGGCGTGACTCGCCGCCCACCAAAGCATCCGACAGTCGATTCGCCAATTCGGCGTAACCGGCGTCGTTGGGTACCAATCCATTGACGGTGACTTCTTCGGCGTTTGGCTTCCACTGAAGTTGAACGACTGCGGAATCGGTTTCTTTACCGACCGTCTGCACAATCTCGCGAGCTTTATCGATCGATTTTTCGTAGTTTTCGGTTTTGACGCCCGGCAGCGGGAAGGGCGTCACAAGGATCACGCGGCGATTCGCTTGTTGGTTGTCGTGGACCAGTCGTTTCAGTCCGTCGGCAAATCGTCCGATCGCCGGTTCACCGTCGCTTGCTTCGGCAAATCCGTAGGCCAATAAAACCACGGTCGGGTTGGCTACCTCGATATCGGCAAGCAAGCGTGAATAGCCTTCACGCGGCGAATCAAAGCGTTTTCGGGCGTAGCCGTGCACGTCATCGCCAGACCAACCCAAATTTCGGACCGTCAACTTCCAGTCGGGACGTCGGGATTGCAACTGAGCTTCGAGTTGACCGTTGCTCTGCATCCGCTCGACGATGGTTCCTCCGACCAATGCCACTCGATCATTCGGTTCTAACAGCGGTCCCGGTGCTTCGGCTGATGCCAAATTGGGAACAGAAATGCCAATGACAACAGCAGCGAGGCAAAAAAAAGAACGCATGGCGGGAAAGGGATGCGAGGAAAGGTTGGAAGGCGGGCAAAGCAACGAATCGCTCTCGTCGAGCGATTCGCCCTTAGTCTAGTTGCTCTCGGATCGCGAGCTGTTGATTTAATCGAAATGTAGATTGCACTGGTGAGCCGTGGGCCGTAAGGCACCGGTAATACGTGGAACCCGGCCGC
This sequence comes from uncultured Rhodopirellula sp., assembly GCA_963974855.1. Taxonomy (GTDB): domain Bacteria; phylum Planctomycetota; class Planctomycetia; order Pirellulales; family Pirellulaceae; genus Novipirellula. The sequence goes on from CAXBHV010000199.1 coordinate 5,365, forward strand.
TCACGCGCGAGCGGCTCACTATATCAACAGCTCGCTACGGCGACTTACAGTTCCGATTCGATCGCTTTGACGAGTTCGGCGTCGTCGGGTGTCGTCCGCGGCGCGAATCGGTTGACCAAATTGCCATCGCGGTCGATCAGAAACTTTTCAAAGTTCCAGCTGATTTTGCCTTTGCCAGCCGGTTTGACGTCCTTGCTGGTCAAATACTTGTAGATCGGGGTCGCGTCTTTGCCGTTAACGTCCACCTTGCTGAACATTGGGAAGGTCACGTTGTACTTGGTCGAGCAGAACGATTTGATGTCGGCTTCGCTGCCTGGTTCTTGGCTACCGAATTGGTTGCAAGGGAATCCGAGCACGACCAAGCCTTTTTCTTCGTACTTTTTGTACAAATCTTGCAGTCCAGCGTATTGAGGCGTCAGCCCACATTCGCTGGCGGTGTTGACGATTAGCACCACTTTGCCCTCGTAATCTTCGAGGTCAACGGTTTCGCCATCAATGTTTTTTACTTTGAAATCGAGCGCACATTCGTGGCTGTCGTCGGCAGTCGCCATAGTCGTGAAAGCTCCAAGAATGAGGGCGGTGGCAAGCAGGAAACGCATCGAGAGGACTCCGATAGCAGAGTATAGCGAGCGAGTAAGTAGCAACGAGCGTGGAGGTGAATTAATCTCTCATTGCTGGCTAAATAATGGCAGACTTACTTGACGAAACCACTTTCGATTGCCAGCATTTCGTGGTCAATCTGAATTTTACCCCCTCCTACGGACCGAACCGGCGCTATGGAAAACCGAAAACTACTTCTCACTGCAGGCTTTCTAGCCTTGATCGCTGCCGGTATCGGTTTTGCCGTGCGTGCGGGACTTCTTGACGTTTGGTCGACCCAGTACGGGTTCACCATGACCGAGTTGGGGCAAATCACCGGCGGTGGATTGCTCGGTTTCGGGATCGTCATTCTGTTGGCGGGGTTTCTAACCGACTGGATTGGCTACAAACCGCTGATGTTGGCGGCGCTGGTTTGTCACGTGATCTCTGCAGTGTTGTTGTTCTCGGCCACCCCGGTCTTTAACGCGGCTGGCAAAGATGCCGTTTACATGATCTTGTTTTGGTCCGCGTTTATATTCGCGGTCGGTAACGGGATTTGCGAAGGGGTCATCAACCCGCTGACTGCCGCGATTTTCCCCGAGCAAAAGACTCACTATCTAAATATCTTGCACGCCGGATGGCCCGCCGGTTTGGTCATCGGCGGTTTGATCGTATTTTTGAAAGGCAGCGTTGGCTGGGAAATCCTGCTGGCAACCTACCTGATTCCGACCGCCATGTACGGCTTTATTGCGGTCAAGGAACAGTTCCCGAAAACCGATGCTCAATCCGGTACCGTTTCTTACGGCGGTATGATTGCCAAGTTGATCGCTCCGTTTTTTGTCATCCTGTTGCTGACCCATGCCTTGGTCGGATACGTCGAATTGGGAACCGATAGCTGGATCAACAAGATCACCAGCAGCATTTTGAAAAGTGCAACGCTGGGAACCGCGTTGTTCATTTACACTTCGCTGTTGATGACCGGTTTGCGATTCTTTGCCGGCCCTATCGTGCATAAGATTTCGTCGCTGGGATTGTTGTTCTTCAGTGCTTGTATCGGTGCGACCGGGTTGTACTTGATCAGCATCGGAACCAACGTTTACTTCATGTTTTTTGCTGCAACCGTGTACGCCTTGGGTAAGACCTTCCTATGGCCAACCATGTTGGGTGTTGTCGGCGAACGCTATCCACAAAGTGCCACGGTTGCGATGGCTTTGATGGGTTTTGCCGGAATGACCTCAGCTGGATTGCTGGGCGGCCCCGGAATTGGATACAAGCAAGACTATTTCTCGTCGCAGTACATCCAAGCAAACGCTCCGGATACGTTTGAGCGAGTGAAGGCTCCCAACGAGAACCAGTTCTTGGTGTTCCCACCGATCGTTGGTATCGACGGGGCAAAAGCGGGGATGCTCGCGGATAGCGGAGCGACGATCGAGAACGAAAAGGCGATCGCTGGCGATGAGTGGTCGAGCAAAAAGTTCGAGGGGCTTCGCAATCAATACGATTGGTGGCAAACGAACAAAGAGTATGCTCCGATTGATGCTGCTCCGACTAGTGAAGCGGCTCTTCACGGCAGCCGAATGGCGATTCGAGCCACCGCACTGGTTCCAGCCGTAATGGCGATTTTGTACTTGATCCTGATTTTCTGTTTCAAGGCACCCAAACATAAGGGCGATGCCTCACTCGCCGACGAAGCTCCCGGGACCGAGCTCTAATCCCTCGCTCCGAGGGCTGCAAAGTAACCGACTCTCATTGGTTCTTTCGCGACTTCGGACAGGATTCAAAACTAGCAAAAGCCGGCATCTTTCCCGATGCCGGCTTTTCTTTTGCCTGAACCGATTTAGTTTTACCACAACTGGCCATTGCCCCCACTCAGCAAAAGTAACTTGGGCGGCTAGAATCCTGCTCGTTGACCCATTCCGTTTCCCTAGCCCCCGACCGATCTGTGCTACGCACCCATACCTGCGGACAACTCCGTACGACCGATATTGGAACCGAAGTGACCCTATGCGGATGGGTCGACAGCAAACGTGACCATGGCGGCGCCGTCTTTATCGACCTTCGCGATCGCTATGGACTGACTCAAGTTGTGGTCGGCCCGCCCGAGGCCGACGCACAAAGGATCGACGAAGCAGGCCGAATCCCGGCTGAAAGCGTGATTCTGATCAAAGGCAAAGTCGCCCATCGGCTGGAAGGCAAAACCAACGACAAATTGCCTACCGGAGCAATCGAAGTTCGCGGTGATCACGTCGAAATTCTCAACGCATGTGCCAACCCTCCCTTCACCCCAAGCCAGAGCGATTTGCCGGGTGAAGACCTGCGGCTGAAGTACCGCTTCTTGGACCTGCGTCGTAAAGAAATGCAGAACGCGTTGGTCCAACGCAGCCGCATCATCAAAGTGATGCG
>CAXBHV010000200.1:0-8345 GCA_963974855.1 uncultured Rhodopirellula sp.
CGTGGTGACCTGGAACTTTCATCGGGCAGTTTCGATGTCGACATCGCAGTCAGCGAAGCACAGGTGCCGACGATCCTGGCTGATTTTGGCCATATCGACAACGATATGACCGGCCAATTCTCAGGAAGGGCGTCGCTCGAAGGCAGCCTCGGCACGCTCGAATTTTTGAAAGGCACCGGCTCGGCCGAAGTCACCAAGGCAAACCTTTATCAATTGCCGCTGATCGTCCAAGTACTCAACCAACTGCGTATCAAACCGACCGAAGACGTCGCATTTACCGATGGCACGGTGCAATTCAGCATTTTTGGCGACACGATCAACTTCAATGAGCTAAAAATATGGGGTGACTGGGTTGCACTCGAAGGCAGTGGGTCCCTCGACGGCCGCCGCGAACTCGACCTGTCGTTCAATTCACGCGTGAGTCCGCAGAACGCGTTCACGCAAATCATCCGACCTTTACGAGGCGAAAAATACACGCTCTGGACGATCGACGTGAAGGGGCCAATTCACGCACCCACGATCGAACGTCGTGCCTTTGAAGGCGTCGGCGAAACACTCGAGCGTTTTATCCCGACGATCACCAATGCGAATCCCTCTGTGAATAATCCAGGCAACACCACTCCCGAAGCAACGCAAGAGTCCCCACGCGGATTTGGAAACTGGTTTCGTTAGCACGATCCTTTTTTCAGAACCTCCGTTTTCTTATCTTCAGCGAGGTTTTCGATCATGCAAGTCAATCCTAGCTCCGCCGCGGCGTCCGTCGCAGGCACGTCGCGGGCCGCCGCTCGAGGTGGCGAAGCCGACTCGCAAGCAGCCGAAGCGACCAAGCGACAGGCAACTGCTGAGAACCCGGGTGGCAAAACCGCCGAGGCAAGTGCGATCGATTCGAGTGAACAAACGCACGACCGTGGTGGCGATGGCCGGCAAATGTACGACACCTTCGAACGAGCCAAAGAACACGACGAAGAGGAACAGTCTCACGACGAGGCGACCGTGGACGAAGAAACCATCCAAGCTGACGTCGTTCCGCCAACGGATTCAGATGAACCGCCACCGCATATCGATTTCAGTGCTTGATCAAGCGGTAAGCCACCGCTTGATTCTTAATTCGACTATCCGATTTTGTGAGCCGAACTCGCTAGCGGCTAGTTGATTGAATCGAATTGCAAATCGCAGTCGTGAGCCGTGGGCCGTAAGGCACCGGGTAATGCGTGGGACTCGGCCGCTCACACGCGAGCGGCTCACTAAATCAACAAGCCGCTAGCCACGGATCCAACGTTCAACCGCGGCTAGCGCCCAAGCACAACGCTGTGAAGCATTTTCTCTTATAGGGTTTGTGCTAATTTAGCGTAGCGGAAGTCGTCAAGACTTTCGTTCCATAATGCATGTCCCCGAAACTCTTGACGAGTTCCGCTACGAAAGGCTTCACTGCTAGCGCCCAAGCGGCTGATGGGATTTTACCCAATTAGTACTGCCTACCTGCTTACCACCATACAAATGGGCTACCACCACACTATCGCGTAGCCAATCAACCCTAGCAGCAGTGCGTAATACGTAAACACCAGCAGGGTCTTGCGGATGATCACCCCCTCTTTGCCGATCAACCCGACCACGGCCGATGCCGCGACAATGTTGTGAACACAAATCGTGTTCCCCGCAGCGCCACCGACCGCTTGCAACACCACGATCCAAACGGGATCGACACCGAGTTTCTCGCCGACGTTGTACTGAAACGACGAGAACATCATGTTGCTGACCGTGTTACTACCAGCGATCGAGGCCCCAAAACCGCCAATAAACGTGGCAAACACGGGCCACGCGTCTCCGACCGTATTCTTGACTCCTTCGGCCAACGCAATGGGCATCGACTCGTAGCCGGCTGCCCCGTGCGTGCTGTTGATGAAAACTTGAACCATCGGCACCGTGAACACCAATGCCACGGACGCTTTTAACACCGTGCGAAATGATGCACGGCAAGCCTCTGCACATAAATGCGTGGGCACTCGCTGAAACAGCACGGCGATCAGCGAAGCGATCACAAAGACAGTCCCAGGCAAATAGACCGGACGGATGATCTCCGAGATCGAAGTGCCAAAAATATCCTGAACCGGCAACGTAAACGACTTCACCCATTCGACCGGCGATACATCCATCCCCGGCAACGACTCGAGTCGCGTGATCACAAGCAACACCGCCACGATCACGTACGGTGACCAGGCCGCGATCAACCCCATCGGCCTCGTATCGCCCTCGAGTTTCGTATCCTCCTGAGCACATGCAAGTGGTTGCCCCGACCACTCATCCGGCCATTTTTCCGCATCGGGAAAATCCCAAATCGCATCCGCCTTTGGCATCAAAAACCCAGCCTTCGCAGCAGGAACGACGATCGCCAAACCACACAATCCACCGACAAGCGATGGAAACTCGGGCCCCAGCAACCAAGCAACCAACACATACGGAACCGTCATCGCAAAGGCCGCGAACAGGGCGAAAGGCCAGATTGCTAGGCCTTCTTTGAATGAACGGTTCTCGCCATAGAAACGCGTCATCAACCCCACTAACCACATCGGAATCAACGCTCCCGCGATCGCATGCAGCATCGCCACTCGCAAACCGATCAACGACAACAACGACCCTCCGTCGGCGAACCCGTGGCTCTGCGCAAATCCGTCGATTGTCCCTTCGCCTGCCAAGCCGCTGCTGACCCCAATCAGAATGGGCGTGCCGACGGCTCCGAACGAAACCGGAGTACTTTGGATCACCACTCCTGAAACCACTGCTGCCATCGCGGGAAAACCAAGGCCAACCAACAGTGGCACGGCGACGGCTGCGGGCGTTCCGAAACCGGCTGCCCCTTCGATAAATGACCCAAACAACCAGGCAATGATGATGACTTGGACGCGGCGGTCCGGTGAGATGTCTTGAAACGACTTTCGAATCGTTCGCAAGGCACCGCTTTTACCCAACACATTGAGCAACAAGATCGCTCCGAAAATGATGTACAACAGCTCCGCAGCGACGACCAGCCCTTTGACGCTGGCCGCAGCGACTTGCCACGCATCGACTCGCCAAACCAAGAGTGCCAATCCACAGGCAACTGCGTACGCGAGCGGCATCGCACGACTTGCCGGCCACCGCAACATGACTAAGAAAACAGCCACGGCAATGATCGGCAGCAGAGACAAGAACGCCAGCACTTCGTCGGTCAAAATGGGTCGTCCCGTTGTTACGATGGTTCGGATACTCTCATGAGCAGCCGGGTTGCACACATTACCCGGTGCCTCACGGCCCACGGCTCACGACTGTGATTTAGTGAGCCGCTCGCGCGTGAGCGGCCGGGTTGCACGCGTTACCCGGTGCCTTACGGCCCACGGCCCACTACTGCGATTTAGTGAGCCGCTCGCGCGTGAGCGGCCGGGTCCTACGCATTACCCGGTGCCTTACGGCCCACGGCTCACGAATGTGATTTAGTAAGCCGCTCGCGTGTGAGCGGCCAGGTCGACACCACATTACCCTACAAGATCGCGTCGATGTTGCCGCTGACCTTCGTATCGCCCCATTTTGCTGCAATCATTACGCTGTTGATCCCCGAGCCGATCCCTAACATCGCCACTTGATCTCCGCGGATCAGATCACCTCGCTTGGCCGCAGCGGCAAGCGTCAACGGCAACGCGACCGAACCGGTATTGCCCAAAAACGGAAACGTCACGCTGTCGTTTTCCTGAGAAAGTCCCATCGCTTCTAACATCGCAACTCGATGCCGCGAACCGACCTGGTGACAAACCGTTCGCGAAATGCTCGATCGCGTCCAAGTCGACTCCTCTAACAATCGATCAAACGCAGCGGCGCCCGTCGCAATGCCTTCGGCCATCAACCGCTCGGAATCCGTATCCATCAACGGCGTCATTCCCGCGCCGGCCGAATCCTGGTCACTGCGACACAGATCATGAAACTCGGTGCGTGCTTCGGCGATCGCAGTGTCAAACAATGTCGGCTCTTGATCGCGACTCGCAGCACCCGATCCGGCGACATCACGGTGAGCCAGCAACCACGCGCAACTGCCTGAACCAATCGTGAGCGAAGCAAAGGCAGGCTTCACGCTTTGACGCGTCAACGTTTGGTCGGCATTCAACTGGGCAATAGTCTGCTCCAGTAGCGGTCGACTGTTTTCGGTCCCTACCACGATGCCCGCTTCGATCACGCCCGCTTGGATCATCATCGCGATTTGCACCGCGCCGTTCATCACGCCTAAACAAGCATTCGAAACATCGTAGACCCAACAACTCGATGGCAGCCCCAGTTCATGGTGAACCCTCGAGGCCGTTGCGGGCTCTAGAAAGTCACGGCACACGCTGGCGTGAATCAGACAACCGATCCGCTTTGGGGCGATTCCGGACGCCTCCATGGCTCGCCGAGCACTGCGAACACTCGGCTCGCTGGGCATCGTTCCTTTCTGCCAGACTCGCCGTTGGTCGATCCCGCTCATCAACGCCAAGCGTCCTTCAGGAAGTTTTAAACGGCTGTAAAGTGGCTCGAGCCTGTGCTCTAACGCGTCACTTGTCCAAATCTCTTCGGGAATCTCGGTGCCGATTGCATCAAGGCAAACGTTGCTAAATCTCACGCTCAAGTCCTAAGTCGTTGGCTGCGTTGGTGTTGGTGCATTTATAGCGAACAAAACGGTAGCTGACCAGGATCTCATTTGCATGCGGAAAACCGCTCCTTGCTAGCAACCAAGCCCTTTGCTAGCACCGCATGTAGTGCTAGCGACAGCGAAATCCCCCTAGCTAGGAAAAAGGGTTTGCATTGTTCGCATACCCGCATAAAGTTTCGCCGCACCAGAAGTGACACAACGTGTGTTACTTCCGGCGGAACACAACGATGGGTTTACCGACTACAAGTAAGCATCCTCTCCAATACTTACTTTATCGGGAATTGACTGATCGTCACGATGGGTTGAAAGCCAAGACGGCACTCACTGACATCGCAAACATTCCTTATCACATGATCTTCTCTGAATTGTTGTCCGCTGCCACATGTTGCGAAATGATTTTTGCAACGCGTTTTCTATCACTCGCGATCTTCGAAGAGGAACTTTCGGATGACGTGTAAGCCTTTGATCGGCATGAATGCCGACTTTCGTGCTGCCGCTCGTAACGTACCAGCCTACAGTTACATCGCAGCAGGATATTTTCAATCGGTGATCGCCGCGGGTGGGATTCCCGTTGTATTGCCGCCCATGGACGATGCGGATTCGATCCACACCGCGATTGAGAACTTGCATGGATTTATCATGATCGGCGGAGCCGACTTGGACCCACGCAATGATGGCTTTATGTTGCATCCTTCGGTTCGCCCGTTGGATCCTGTTCGTGAAACCAGCGACCGTTTAATCATCGCTGAACTTGCCGAACGCCGCGTCCCAGTACTGGGAATCGGCACTGGCATGCAATTGTTGAATGTTCATCAAGGTGGAAACCTATTTTTGGACATCAAAGAGGACCTGCCCACCGCAGTCCCTCACTTTGACCCTCACGACGCCAACCACCGCCACACGCTGAACGTGGAAAGCGATTCGTTAGTCGGCCGCGTCTACGGCGACGGCGAAATTCGTGTTAGCAGCCGCCATCACATGGCGATCGACGAAGTTGCTCCTGGTTTCCGCGTCACCGCACGCTGCCCCGATGGAGTCGTCGAAGCGATCGAAAGTGAAATGATGGACTGGTTCGCTTTGGGAACCCAGTTCCATCCTGAGTGTGGTGCAGCCTCCGCGCTTGACATCCGCATCTTCGAAGAATTCATCGATGGCGTTCGCGAACGCATCGTGCATGAAGACCTTCGCTTGGTCGCTTAGGTTGCCGTCCCTGAGTTAGGCAAACTCGAACAATGCAAAAAACGCCACAGGATGTCGCGTTTTTTGCCACACGTTCGAACTGGAAAACACGAACAACACTCTTTTCAATCTCATTCGCATGGATTAGCGAATCAATTGTCAAAGTGTCATTACCGATTCAATCAAGGTTGCACCGCAGAAGGATTCTGCAGATTGCAACCCGTTGAACCGAGATAAAGAAATAAGGAACGAGTACGCACGGACGGGGGATTAGGGAGATTGAAAACGAACTTCATTGCCGCAACGAACATTTCGGTCGACGCACGGATTCGCGTTTACAGGACAAGATGTCCCAGGATTGAAATGCCAGGAGCACCGATGGCAATCGCCGACCAGGATGGTGGGCGGATCACGCTTGGAAGCCACGATCGATTCGCTGGAAAACTGAACTAATACGGAGAGTCACGGCAGACTAAACAATGAGGCCGGGCGTGCACCGAGTTGAGGCACGCCCGGCTTCTTTTATGCGCGGCCAGAAAATGCAGCGACGCCTGGACGCAACAGCAGCGTCGTAGACACCGCTCGGGTCAAACACCAAACCACCACTTGCCGATCCCCAACCAAACAGGAACCAGCAGGATGCCAGCGATCGAAGTCGACAGCACCACTCGCAGCGCCGTCGACGTATCGCGTCCGTACAGCCGTACCAACACAATCGGGAATACTGCCGCAGGCATCGCGGCTTCGAGCATTACCACCTGCTTCATATCCAACGTCATCTGATTCGAAAGATTCGCGATGACTGTGGCAATGGCCAGCAACAGCAATGGCAGCAGCCCTTGCCGAATTCCGATGGCCCAACACACCACACTGGCTGATCCTGACCACGTGGTTTCTTTCAAGTAATCGATGATGATCGCACCGCTGAGCAGCAAACCCATCGGGATTGCACAATTGCCAAGCATCTCGATGGCGCTCATGCACGAATTGGGGATCCATTGTTCGAGACCGAATCGCCGCATCAACCCTGCGACGACGACCGTCACGACCGGAGCACTCAGCACAGCTCGCCGCCACCCACTTCCGCTGGCCCCCCCAATCACCGCGATCCCAATACTCCACAGCGCCATATCGACACCGACATTGTGCAAAATCAGATCGACCTCGGCGTCAGGATAAAACCGCTGGGCCAACGGTAGCGGGATGTAACCGTAATTACAGATACCGACACAAAGTGCAAATGTTCGCTGTTTTGAATCGCTGTCCAAACCGATCCAATGCCCCAGATACCGGGCGATCAAATACCCGATCAGAAATCCGAGGGCGGTCGTTCCAAATCCAAAAACAGGTGGAAACCACGCCGACGAGAATTCGCTCATTTGATCGCTGGCGAGAATCCGGTTGGCAAAAAGCGCCGGCAACAGAACTTTTGCGGTCAGATTGGCAAGCGACTGGTCGGCCTTTCGCGTCAACCAACCGGTTTGGCGGCAAACAGCACCGATGCCGATGACCAGAAAGACGCCCAAAACACTTGAAATGATGGGCCATAAATCAGAAAGCATGGGTGCAACTCGCCCGTCGGGGCGTTGTAATCGAAAAAAAGCGTCAAAATCCGACCCCAAGTAGACAGTGAATCTGATTTTTGAACCACGGGACTTTGACTCTCGCGATCCGGACAATACAATGGGGTCAACGCGAGCAAAGTTGCTCGCCCCCCATCCATCCCCGACCATCGGTTCTGGAGGTGTTCGGCACCCTTGCGTGTCGATCGACCTACCCGCTTTCGCCGAAGTTTGCGTCAGGATTCTCCTTCAAGAGCCTCGGTAGCGGAGCAAAAAATGTTAATGATGTCGATGTTTACGCAGTGCATGGTACTGGCATTCGGTTTCCCTGGACTTCCCGAATTGATGATCGTGCTGTTGATTGCACTGGTCCTTTTCGGCGGAGCTAAATTGCCTAGTTTGATGCGAAACCTCGGTCGCAGTGCGAACGAGTTCAAACGCGGTATGGCGGAAACCGCGGACGACGAAGAGGACGAGACTCACTCGCCAAGCGGGAAGGCGTAACATGTTTGGTTTATCACCATTTGAGTTGATGGTGATCGGAGTCATCGCGGTCGTGTTGTTTGGTGGCAATCTCCCTGAGGTTGCTCGCAAATTTGGCAGCAGCTACCGCGATGTGCGACGCACTCTCAACGATGTTCAGCAACAATTTCGCGAAGCGGAATACGAAGCCAAGCGAGCTTTAACGCTGGACGCACCTTCATCGAACAAGCTGGACGAGCCAGAGGAAGAAACCGAAGAGCCATCGGCTCCCAAGTTCAAACCCCCGGCCTAGTCTTGTGCTTTTCCTGAATCGCCCACGGCTGGAATGGTCTGCAATAAAAGCAGCCTCCAGCCGTTTTTGGCTTAAACAGTTAGGCATGAATCAATGGGTGAAATCCCGTTAGCCGTTTGGACGCTATTTTCGGTTCAGCGCCGGAACCTTGGTTAGCGGGTTGTTGATTTGTTCGAAA
>CAXBHV010000201.1:0-8345 GCA_963974855.1 uncultured Rhodopirellula sp.
CAAGAAAACCAAGTCGGGTGCATCCGTGCGAATGATCGTCAGTGCTGCCTCGCCATTGTCGGCTTCGAGCAACTGTCGCCCTTCGGCCTTTAAAGCCTTGGTCAGCGCATAGCGAGCCGCCGGTTCGTCATCCACGACCAAAATCTTCATGTCAAATCTGCCTGCGGAATCGCGAGTGGTTTTTCGTCGGTTGCTAGTGGTAACTGCACTTTAAATACAGAGCCCGTAGAATCGCTGGTGTGCGATATTTTTCCTGATAATTCTTTCACTCGCTGGCCCACTAGGTAAAGTCCCAGCCCAGTGCCATCGGTTTTTCCGGTCACAAACGGTTCAAACAAATGCTCTTGAACTTCGTGGTCTATTCCAGGCCCATTGTCCGCGACCACAATCGATGCAAAGGGGGACGATGACGGATCGGGCGCGGCGGCAGTCGAGTCCAGCTCAATCGAACCGAGTGAAGTTGTAATCGTCACCTCGCCATCGGACATCCCCCGCACCGCTTCGATCGCGTTTTTGATCAAATTGAACATGATCTCGCTGAACCCGGCATCCGTGGATTCGATTCGAGCCAGCCGCAATTGCAAATCGGTCGTCAACGTTACTCCATGTTGCCGGGCGAGATGTCCGAGGATCGATAGTAGCCGCTCAATCACAACATCAGGTTTTACCCCAACGTGTTGAGAATCACTCGGCTTCGAAAAATCGAGTAACCGCTGAGTCGTTGCTGTCAGTCGATCAATTTCCGAAACAATCAAATCAATGTCGCGATGCATTCCGCTTTCCTCATCGAGATCTTCTTTCATCAAGGTCGCGATGGTACGAATCGAGGACAATGGATTTTTCAGTTCGTGTGCCAGCGAACCTGCCATCAATCCCAGTGTCGACAATTTCTCTTGTTGCACCGCACGGCGTTCGGCCGATTGGCGGGCTTGTTCCAGAATTCGGTTTTGAATCGTTGCGGCAAATTGGTCCACCAGTAACGAAATCGTACTGAGTTGTTCGTTCGACAATAGTTCGCCTGTGCGCAGCGATCCGAGCATCAAATAGCCGTTCACGTCGCGATAGTGGACTCGGAATACAGCCGTCAAGTCAGCTTCACGCATCCAACCGCATACGTCGGATTCATGAGGTCCCGAGCATTCGATCCAGCGATCGGGGCAATCGTCGAGCTTGCCGCACAACGACAGCACCTCATTTGCAGCCAATCGTTCGCGAATGATGTCACGTGTTTGCTCGTTGGCCACTTTCACAATCGAGCTCGCTTCGTGTATCTCAGTTGATTCACCGTGACCCGCCGATCGCTTCATCTCGATAAAGCACAATTTTGCGAACCGCAAATTAAACGTCAGCAAGATTCGCTCAGTAAACCACTCCGATAACGACTCGATTTCGTCGTCAGCGCGACGCGACAGTTCGACCGATAATTGCCGGGCCGCATCGCGGACTTTGACCACATCCAGACCGACAAAGTACCGCAGCCCTTCGCGAAAACGACTTCGCAGTGGTTGGTATGCCAATACCAGGGCGACCACGACCAGCGTTTCGAGCACCACGAAATCGAAGTGAAACTCTTTGCTGAACGAGCTCATCATCGGCGATATCGTCAATCGATGTAGGTAAAAAATCGATAGCAGAATCGCGCCGTAAACAAGCGTCCGCTCAAACACCATCGGCAACAATCGGCGTCGCACCAGGTACCATGCGAATACCAACGTGGGAGCCAGCGGCGACAGGTTGGTTAGCAAGCGGAAGGGAGGCTCAAAACGCGTCTTCTGAGCGACCAAAATATAAACGCCAACCAATCCCGTGACCGTGATTAAACCGACCGAGAACTTAACCAAAAACGAGCTGGCCCCCCGAGCCACTTGTTCGAGTCGGCCGCGATTTTTGATGAACAACCAAGCTGCGGTCAGATTCGCCGCTGACAGCCACACCAGAAACGGCAAGTGAAACGGACGCGTTGATTCAATGAAGTCACGCGTACCGCTTTGTATAATCCCGATCGCGATCGGAATGATCAAAAGCACCGGCGTGTAGACGAAGATGTAGCGAAGGTCGCGACGCGGCCGAGACTCGCCGCCGGTATGATGGATCCGCAACCCCGCGTGCAGAATGCTGCAATTTAGAAGCAACATTCCCGTTGCCATCGTGGTCATGCACATTGCATCGACCGCCATCGCGGTTGCACCAACCGTCTCTCGCAGCAAGGTATGCAGAAACGCACCGACGTGCCACAGAGTCGCTCCCGCCAACGCCCATTTCAGCCAAATCGCCGTCAACGGCCGATTGATCCGCTCCAATACGATCAACAGCAATACGGTGTCCACGACAGCCGCAAAGCCAATACAGAAAAGCTCGATCTGAGGCAACATGGGCGATAACGAACCGAAGAACAAACGGAATATGAGCAGCGAGTAATGACTAGTGCTGCATCCAGGTTCGATTTTTGGGTAGTGGACGAGGCCACGAGTCCCTTACGCTCGGCTAATTGCAAGGACTCGTTGCCTCGTCCACTACAGTCAAACCCTAGATATCAAATTTAGATTGAGCACAGCGTTGGCCAAAACGGCTAACGCAAACTTTAAAGGTGGACGAAGCACTAGCTCAATCATACCTCGAAATCAGTAGGGTCGCGGCCGTCCGACTCACTTTCAAAGCACCACCAACTCATCCTCCATGACTCCTTCGCATTGATCCAAGAACCACAGTTCGGCGTGCTTGTCGAAGTCATGGCCGTTTCGAGTAATCCGCAACTCTGCATCCCCGTCGGGATGGTTCAAAACGTACGTCACCTCATCAGCAGCGTCGCCGATTTGTCGCTGCGTCACCTTGAAAAGCTCTCCTTTTAACACCACGCGATCGCCGACTTTCAGCGACAGCAACCGGCCCGCGGTGGGAGAAACACGGATCCGATCCACGCGGTACCATCCCACCACGAACTCCCAAAACGCCGTGCACAGTTCCCTTGCCGCTTTCATTATGGTTTCTCGGTCGAGACTTGATTCTTTAACGCTTCCAATTCGGCCACGACTCGTTCTTCGCGTTCCGCTCGCTCGAATTGACGCTCCAACTCGTCGGCATCGGGATCCTTGCCATCCATTCGCTCCCACGCTTGGCTCATCGCTTCCTCGCGGTCCACTTTCTCTTCGAACCGATTGAACTGAGCGAACGCAGATTGGCGATGCGATCGATCGAGTGTCGCGTTGATCTTTTGTGCCGACGAGGCTCGCGCCATCCGTGCGGCCAACAGCGTCTTCTTCTGTTTGGCTTGGCGGATCTTGTCCTCCAGGTCACGGACACTTTCTTGTAACTTTTCCACTTCGGTTCGTTGCCGCTGGTGATCGCCGCTGTAGCGATCCGCTCGATCGACGGCCGCCATCTTCTGAGCGAGGGCCGATTTCGCAGCAGACTCGTCGCCCCGCTTCATCGCGGTGCTGGCACGCAGCATCCATACCTCGACATCGGCCCGCTCTCGCTCAGCACGTCGTCGCATTTGGATCTCATCGGCCACCGCCTCTGCCACACTCGATCGAATACGGTCGAGTTCCTCTTCCATGTCGATCACTAATTGATGCAGCATCCGCTCGGGATCTTCGATCTTTTCTTTCAGTGACGTGACGCTCGAGCGCATGACCAAACTAAATTGACTTAACCAATTCATGGTAATTTCCTTTTAAGGAGTTGGAGAAACAAAACAAAAGTGAGATATGCATCCGTAGTGGACGAGGCAACGAGTCCTCATGCATTGGTAGTGGACGAGGCAACGAGTCTTAGTGCATTGGTTTGGGACGGGACTCGTAGCCTCGTCCACTACGGGGGCTGCACTACGATCAAACCACTAATTCCAAGTCGCCAATTCCGACGACAAGACACGGATTCGCGAGATCAGTTTCTCGCGATGGTTTTCACAGAAAGCAGCCAGGGCGATCACGGCCGCACCTAATGCGACACCGCAGATCCACAACAAACTGGGGTGATCCATCGTCGATCGAATCACCATGGCGACCAAGTCCGCAATCAAGAATGCCGAGCCGGCGTACATCAACGAGCGAAGACGCAATCCGATCGCAGCCAAGATCACCAACACACTCAATACCATCAGTGCAAGCATGTGTCCCCAGCTGCCTCCGAGGATGTCAAAGAGTGGTGAAACCAAAATGATCAAGGCTCCGATGTAACGCAGCGGATCATGTGACGCGGCTGGCAGCTCGCGTTTGAGTAACTCGACCCCGCCCAGCACCGACAAACCAAACGGCACCATGTAGAATTCCGGAGCCGTCCAGCCGAGCACTCGCCACAGCAACATCAGTGCGACGTTGACGATGACTGCCGCTGCGATCGCGAAGCCGCGTTGCCGTTTGACAATCGATTGTTGAAAGTAGACGGCTGCCGCCAACATCAACGACATCACATTCAGTGCGGTCGATGATTCATCAAACACCCCCGAAATCTCTCGGACCGCAGCAAGCACGGCAACCACGGCAGGCAACGTTTGTCCGATCAACCGCATCGGTCGGCGAGTGATCTCCCATCGCGTTTTGTTCGCGGCAAGATGATCCATTGTTAACGCCGCAATCGCGATCGCCGACATCACCAATTGGCTGATTCCGGCTCCGACCGTGATCACGCCCTCGTGGAACAAAAACAAGGCCAAAGTCGCCGCAACGATGCAAGCTCCCCAAACTCGGAACTCTTGTTGACGACGAATCGCTTGCAACACTTCCGCGACTGCGACAATGGCAAACCCAATCGTCATCGCCCCGATTTGAAAGACGTCAAAGTGCATCTTCGTGAACGACAGCAAGGCAAGGATCATCATCCCGACACGCAGTGCCAATGCCCAATCACGACACGGGCTGGAGTCGAGTTTCTGAAAGGCTCGATCGAACAGGATGACACTGATCGCCGCCGTCACAAAGACAAACGGCAATGCGACCGCGATGGATCCATGCATCATGCTTGGTATCACCCAACCGCGACACCCGGCCAGAGTTGCAGCGGCGAGCAAGACATGAATGTTTGCGACGATCGCCACCAAACTTGAAATTGCTCGTTCCTCGTGCGTGCGAAATTGCATCCACAACACGGGCAAGGTAATCAAACCGACCAGGCGTGCGGTCAGGTCAAACGACATGCAAGAAGCCACAAGCAGAGCGAACAACCAACCGACACTGACACCTTGGATGACCTTTGCCACGGGTGACGGTGAAGTATCGTTGACAATGTAGCTGGCCGACATCCACAAGATGGCTTGCACGACCGCCCACATCACTGGCAACGCAACCAGTGGGAAATTCAATCCCGACGAAATTAGCACAGCGCTGGCGGCAAGATCATGCTGGCCAAACCTGACGCCAATCGGCTGCGTTGGATCACGGCAACCGCTAACAACCACAGACTCACCAACACCGTCGAAAGCCCTATCGATCCCATTGCCGCCGTTGGATCACTCAGCAGCACCATGTGGGCTTTCAACAACAACGGAACGTGAGCCGCAACGACCAGACACGACAGGGCGACAAAACTCAGGTCAAAAATTGGCACAACGAAAGCTTGTGCCCGTCGCATCCAGCCAGACGAAGAAGGTCGAGATACTGAAACGGTTGAGAACCGCTCGGCATCAAAACCAAGCGTATTTCGTAGCAACCCGATCGAATTCGCTTTTGAAATCGATCGAGTTCCCCGCAGAAAGAGGTAGGCGACACTGGAAACTGCAATCGAAATATAAGTCGTGTACATCAATCCGTCGGCGATCGAGATCCCAAGTCCTGCTGCCCAACGCACGGCCGCGTAGCTGACCAACATCCAGACACAAAGTCCCGAGTGGTACTGAGGATTTCGCAGCGTGTACAACACAAACGCTGCCATTAAAAAGCCAAACGTCATCAGCGATGCCTGTGACATCGGTTCAACAAAGTGAAGGATCGATTCACATCCCCATGCGAATGAGACGATCGCGGCAAGAAAGCAGCCCATCAATTGCGTCAGATTGCGATCGCTGGCATCGGATCGCTGGACCATCCACGAACCTGTTCCGGCAATCGGAATACGATTCAAAATGGAATCGGGAATACGCGTCGCCGTCATCAAAGCTGCCGCGGCGGCCATCAACGTGGGAATCCAAATCGGCGACACGTCGATCCATTGCATGCCATTGAGTGCGGGAATTGCCGCGACACAACTGACCATTGCACAGCCAAGTGAAACAATCACGTAGCGACGGTCAGCAAACGCAGCGGCAAACACCAAGAAGGCGATCATGTTAGCTAGCGAGACCAAAAACGGTGAGGCAAACGCTCCCCACACGATGTCGCTTGTCGCAATCGCACACAAGAACACGGCGACCAAGGTCACGAAGTGCTTAATGGGTTTACTAAATTCAATTTGACCGAGCTTGCGAAAACGATAACTTGCTGCGGTCAGCAAACCGAGCAATGGCAAATAGGTGATGCCATAAAGAGTGATCGGCACTCGATCTTGTTTCAGTGCCTCGGCCGTGGTGCTGCGAAGCGTTTGCACAATGTCCGCAAACAACGCGGGGCAACATTGGTAGGCGATGGTCACGAATAACAAACTGATCCAAACGAATCCCGAGTGGCGAGTGTCTTTCGCGGTTGCCGCCATCAAGATTGCGGCAACGATCGATGTGGGGATCACTGCATAGGAGGTATCGCCAACGTAGGAAAACCCGTAGAAGGATAAGACAACGCCAAGGATTGTCAGAATCAGACCGCAGAATAGCGGAGTGATTATTGGCCAAGGCAACGGGCGAACAAGGTCGCCGGTTCTTTGCCGAAACACGTTGGCCACGGTTCGCGTTGTCATTAAGACCGTGGCAGCGACCATCACACAACCAAAACCAATCCACTGAATCGGAATCGCCGTTACTGTTTTGGTGCCAACGACAATAACAAATTGCAGGCCCAACATCACGATTGGCAGAAAGCCAAAAACGCGAGGTAGCTGATGAGTTTCGGCTAACCAGAAGGTATGTCGATTGACTTTCAGGACTCCCGCCGTGAACACCAACCAACATGCGGCGGTGAATATCATTGCAGCAATCGACGTCGAAACGCCCGGCATCGCTCCAGCAACACAGAGAACGCAAAAGCTGACCAAGAAAGTGGTTTGACGCCCCCGCAGGAAATGGTCCAGAATGCGACTCGATGCGAACCACAGCAGTCCCGTTGCCGGCAAAAGCAGCATCGCGAATTCAACTACTTGCCAACCTTCTTGCATCGCCGTCCCCGGTGACAACCATGTCAACGCCAGAAAACAAACCGGCAGCAGCAATAGCGTCAACGAGTACAGGACTCGATAGGTCGCGTTGAGTTGCAAACGCTTGCGAGCAACATTGCCGGCGACAAAGACGACGCCAGTGTAGGCTAGAATTGTCAGGTACTTGAGCGTCAACGTCCAGTCGGGCCACGCCTTGGTAACCAGCATCAAGGAGGAACCGAAGACGATCGCGGCTCCCATCACGAGCATCCACTTGATGTTCTTTTCCTGAAAGAAACGATTGAGAAAGTTTTCTAAAAACGATGTTTGGCTGCGTGCTTCTCGCGCCAATATCACCGGCTCATTCTGCAACGCATCTCCACCGCCGGACGAGGGAAACGAGGAATCGATCGTGTGAAAGTTTGCTTCTGACATGGCCTGAGTCCGCCCAAGTAAAGGAAGGAGAATCGTTGTGCTCCTACCTCCTTAAACAAACCCCATGCCAAGCCGTTAAAGAAAGTCGCATCCTAATTGCAGCAAAGGACTTAGGGAGATTCGTAATCCGCAGTGGGCGGACAAGTGCAGTCGATCGACTGCAGGCAGATAGCAGTCAGATGACTGCGTTTGGGATTCTTGGATGGTGTTTCCGGCGGGTATGCTGGTTAAATGCTGCCGCCGCTCCGCGGCTCTCGCTTTTGTTGTCCCTATAAACCATGGGCTTACGCCCATGGCTAAGTGCTGCCATCGCTTCGCGATTCAATAATTAGCCGCGGCGAGCGGCGGCAGCACTTAGCTGCGGGCGTGAGCCCGCAGAATCAATGCGCAACAATACACAAAGCCGCGGAGCGGCGGCAGCAATCCTGTGGGGAAGTGTTTGATGCGTAGTTACTTCACCCAGAAAAAACATTTGGCATTCCCGCAACGACGGGGGATGCGATCGCCGGACGAAACTCTCTGCGTGTTTCGCTACATGAAAACGAGGCTACTGTCATCGTTGTGCTCAGCATCCAGACTACTGAATCAATTGCTCCGTTAACTTCTTTGCCTGTGCTGGATCGGATTGTCCGATGTAGGCGATGTAGCCTTGCAGCGTGCTGACGGTTTCACCTTCGTGTAGCGGTTTGCCA
>CAXBHV010000202.1:0-8343 GCA_963974855.1 uncultured Rhodopirellula sp.
GGCCAATCTCGTCACCCAAGATCGACCAGATGCGAATCCCACCATCGAAAATGCCGTCGATCAATTGGAACCCATCCGAGAATTTCCTCAGGGTGTGAGCGTTTGCTCGGTCCAGTCCAATATCGGCTGGAACCATTTACGCAATCGCCGCAACGCTGCAAAGCATTTTTTGTAGCGGAACTCGTCAAGAGTTTCGGGCATCCCGGACAGTCCACGAAAGTCTTGACGACTTCCGCTACGTTGAAACGCGGCGCTTACGCAGCGAGTTTTGCCGCTTCTTTTGCCAATCGCTTGGCCACTCGTTCAGGCGGTTGACGCCACCGACGATGCAGCCACCAATACTGCTCGGGTGCCATTTTGATCGCCACCGCAAGTCGCTCGTTGTACCACTGGGTCAACGTCGTTACCGATTGACAGACCTCGGCAGTGTCATTCAGTGGATCCGCGATGCCGACGCAGCCGGACTCGAATCGCATCGGTTCGCCGCCTTTGCGAATGGTATAGCTGACCAACATCGGTGCATTGGAACTGAGCGAAAACAGTGCTAGCGCTTTGTGGCTCGATGCGGGAACCCCCAGAAATGGCAACCAGCAACCTTTGTCGCCGGCATGTTGATCCGCCAGCAACGACAGCACCCCACCCTGTTTTAAGTGTTGATCGATCAACGGCGCACACCCTTCTTTGTCGACCATCACTTGCCCCTTGGCACCGCGAAATCGTTCAACCCAGCGATGCAGGTACGGGTTATCCAATTTGCGAGCGATCGTCGTCGTAGTGAACCCCATCAAACCGAGCACGTAGCCGCCAATTTCAAAGTTGCCGAAGTGACCTGTCACTCCGACCATGGGACGATCACTCAGCAGCGTCTTCAGAATGACGCGGTTGTTCCGGAACGTCATGTATTCGCTCCAGTTCGTCAGATGCAATCGCCGCTGAGCCCACGCGATCTCACACACCATCAAAATCAAGTGCTGCCACATGGAAAGGGACAATGCTCGGCGCTCGCGTCCGTTCGCATCTGGAAATACACGCGACAGATTCTCTTCCGTCGCTTCATCTCGAATCTTCAGCGGTCCTGCCGCCAACCAAGCCACGCCATGTGCAAAAGATTGTCCCATGTCTAGAGGCAAGGTCTGGATCACGGCAACCAACATTCGCACCACGCAGTAGGCTGCAAAGTCGATGCAGGTGTTTTTCAGGCGGAGCAAGTTCTGTTTCACGGCGAGTGAATCCGAAGGAACGAATTGAAAAATGCAGAGTTATTTAAGTTTTCTGTCGCCCCTCGGGGGCTTCGTATGGTTTTCTTTCGCTTTCCTGGGGCTTACGCCCCAGGCTACATGCTGCCGCCACTCCGTGGCTCAAAATTGCAACTTCAAAACTAGCGAATCATTTGAGTCGACTCGTTACGTGTCGCAACCGATTCACCCTGTGGAACTTCATAAGCACTGAATTCGGCCCACAGCGGCATATGATCGCTGATCAGCAACGCTTGAGCGTCACTGAACCCCAAGTCGCGTTGTAAATCGATCACACCAAAGCGACCGGTGTACTCGCGTGTCATTTCACGATCAATCAGAATGTGGTCGTAAGTCTTCGTATGACGCGTGTTTGTGATCGTGTTTCCCCCGATCGAAAAAACGTTGGGGATCATCACCAATTCTTGCAAATGGTCGGCATCGACGTTCAAATCGCCCAGCAGGATGCAGTCCTCTTCGCCCATCCGGTCGTATTCGTATTGGCGAACGCGGACAAACACGTCATCCAACACATTGATCTCGTTGCTTGTCGCATTCGGCGTGATTTCGTCGGGGTCCGTGTGGGCGTTGATCAGTGTAAAGCTGAACGGTTTACGTCCATCCAGAGACGTCGTCAACGCTTGAAACGACGCTACCATCGGTTCACGATGCATCCGATCAGCGTTGTCTTGAACCACGTAGGCACTGTCGCGAACCATTTGGATTCGCGTCTCGTCCCAGACAAACGCATAACTTTCGGTGTAGGTATTACGGCCGATACGTGGACTAATGCTTGCCGTGTATCGCCCACCCGAAACATTGATCAGATTGACAAGTCGTTCGATCGACGCGTTGTCGCTGCCCATCACTTCTTGAATTGCAACCAAATCGAATTGGCTCACGATTTGAGCCAACGTCCCCAACACGTCGACCCCCTCGGCCATCCGCGTTGTAGACTTCTTGTCGCCAAATTTTTCAATATTGAACGTGGCAACGCGAATCGTCATGGGCGATCGTGCTCCCAATTGATTCAGCGTGATCGGTTGAATGGGCTCCTCGTTGACCGCGTCGGCTACCGAATCTCCCCCCGCCCACTGATCCAATGTGGCGAGATCGATCCGTCCGGTAACAACCATGAACAGTGCCGCGACGATCCCCGTCATGCTGACCGAGGGACCAATCCAGCGGACAAAGGGGATGTAGCTGAACACCGATCGCGCCTTAGAACTCGACTTTTTACGCGAGCGCGACCGGCTGCTTTGTAATAGGTTCGATAGTAGGCCCACTTCGGCCTCCTTGCCGATGGTTGCATTTGTTCGACGTCAATCGCTCGCAAGCGTTCGTTTATTACTGTCGTAGCTACGCTCGCCAGAGCGTGGATTTCCGCCGCGATCAAGACAACTGCTTCGAAATTCGACTGTTATTTTCCGCTCGCACCCCGATCATCACGCAGCGAACTTGTCCTTAGGCTGCTTTTCCAATCGCTTTGATCGCGTCCTTTGCGAGTCGTTTCAGTCTTGCCGGAGCCGCCTCGGCAGTTTTTTCGAGTGACGCGAGGGCAGCAGCTGCCGCGGGCCCGATTTCCGCGAGCGCCCCAACCGCTCGTTCTCGAGCCGGCAAGGACATCGAATTCGTGACGCAATGCTGAAGAGCTTCGATGGCGGCGATGGAATCGGTGTTCAGTCGTCCCAGCATCGTGGCAGCCCAGTAGCAGACCTCGCCATCATCCGAGTGAAGGATCAAATCAGCGAGTGCGTCAACCTCTGAATGCTGTGGCGTGACGCTGCGGCCGAGCGCGTCGGCGGCCCACATTCGCACATCGTCGTCGCAGTCGCCAGCAAGCTTTACACAGACGATCGTAACGCCGGTAACCGATTTTTGGCTTGATATCTTTCGCAGCGCCGCGATTCGTGCGTCAGCGCTATGGCTAACCAGTTTTTCGATCCATTCGGAATGTTCGCTCATTGCCCTGCGCTCCCAGTCAGCTGCCGTTTTCATTTGAAGCCTATCCGAAAAGAGAGCGTTCCCTTTCGCGGATAGGCGTGATAACGAGCTAACAAAAATGCTCAGTTTCACGCAAGAGCAAGTTCGACCACCACGCATTTGCAAGCAATTCGAAAGCAAAGGGCGCTGGGCATTGAATTCCGAGATTACACGTAGCGGAAGTCGTCAAGACTTTCGATCCACGGAGAGTGCCCACCGAAACCAAGGACGGCCGGTGGGAACCGGCCCTACTGGAAACTAGCGGATCTCGACTACCATCGGCTCGGTCCACTGCTTTTGCTCGGCGGTGTAGTACAGGTACGCTCGCGAAGCTGGCCCGGTGTATTTGCCGGGGATCGCAGCGGTCACACCAAACTCGATGTCTTTGACCGAGTCAGGCTCGACGGTCCGCCAGTAGAAGATCACCTCGCGTCCGTTGAGCTCGTAGTAGTCAAACCGCCCCGCCTTTTTCAGCTCGTCCAACCGCTCAATTTGCGGTTCCAAACCGCCAGGCAGCCCGACGATCGCGACCGTCATCGGTTGGCCTTTGTTGGTCGTGTTGACCAGCGACGCTTTGACCGTCAACGAATCACCTGCCGCGACGTTGCCATCCTTATCAAACTGACCCGCCAATTTCGTGGTCACTTTCACGGGACACGCGTCATCGGATTCTGGCGTGGTCGCGTTGTAAGAAACGTCCACGGTGTACGACAGATTTTTCACCCCGTCGGCTTGCAACGTCAGTTCGACCGAATCGGATTCGCTGAGTTTCGCGGCGATCGATTGACCGAGTCCGGCAATTTCGACCGCCGAACCGCTGCGGATGTCCTGCGGAATCTGAGTCTGGCCAATCACCTTGCCATCAAGCAACACGCTTAATACCGCACCAGCGGCACTGACGTCTTGTTGGTTAGAATGCGTGATTAACGCCTTCAGTGCCAACACGGTCGCTTGCGTTGACCCGAACCCGCCATTGCCAGTTCGGTTGGCACGAATCCATTTCGCTGCCCCATCGGCGTTGGATTCGTACTTCGTAGCCTTGCTCCATGCCAACACAGCCAAGGCCGTCGTTTCCATCTTTTTCGACAACCCGCCGCTGGAAACCACTGTCGTCGCTCCTTCCAAATGACCATCTTCCTGTTGCAACTGAGTCAATCGATCAAGCAGTTTACGCCCTTCCTTAGTCCGGTTGACGTTCATCAGCGTCGCAGCGGAGAGCGAGATCAAATACGGATCATTCGACGACTCGGCCACCCGAGCAAGTTGGTCAAGCTCGGCTTTCAACTCGTTCGCCGTTCGTCGCGACTGTCCCGCCGCAACATCGGCCTCCGAAAGAGCCCACAACACATACGCGTTGACGATTTGCTGCTGCACCGACCAGACATGCAGATGGCGTGGATTCCGTTTAAAACCACCTTTGCCGTCGCGACGGCTCATCAACCAGACTCGCGTCCGCGTGATCATCTCTTCGCTGACATCCATCACCTTGGTCATGTCGTTGAATTGCATCAATCCGAACGCGGACAACGCTTCATGCCCTGGATCGTTACCGAACCATTCGTAACCCCGTTTTTCGCACTCAAAGCTGGTCAGTTTCCCGTAGCCTCGCTCGAGCATCCCCATCGCTCGCTGAGCGAATTCGGGATTGGCGGATTCCGATTTCTGCAGATACAACAGCGCCATCGTGTTGGGATAGTTCGTTGCCGACGTCTGCTCGAAACACCCATGGGGCTCTCGCAAGATACTGTCGATACCGGACATCACGTCCGCGACCGGCGACGGATAAGCTCGCACGGCAACCGCCAGCGAACCGTCAACAAAATCAGCGGGGATCGAAAGCGGCACCGCTGCTTGATCACTCAACCGGCCTGCGATCGAGACGTTCATCGGATATCCCGCCGGTGCGATGTGCAGCGTCCGGCGGATGGAATCTTGCAGCGATTCAGTGCTGCCGCGAATTTCGACCATCGCGTCCTGTTCCGCCGAACCGGCCAACACGTTGATCGACATCAATTCGCGACGTCGCTCGCCGGCAGCCAACGATAACGTGCGGCTCGTTTCACCTAGCGGTTGGAGCGCCGAATCGGTTTCGATCGACATCCCCACATTCATCTCCGCCTTGGTTGCATTGATCACTGCGACCGGCAAATCGATGCGGTCGCCGGTGGTCACTTCCAGCGGCATCTTGGGTTCCATTTGGAAAGGCAACCGTGATGTCACGGCACCCGCAAACGATCCGATCCGGCCGCTGGTGCCGTGCGCATCAACGCTGACTCGAAACGTGGTCACCGAGTCGGACAAGTCAAATCGGATCGACGCACGTCCTTCGGAATCGGTAATCAGAAGCGGTTGCCAGTACAGCGTTTCGGCAAAGTCTTCGCGGATCTCAGGGTCGCCCACGACATGGCGATGAGCGTACTGGCGAACAGGAAAACGAAGTTCGTCCAACAACTGAGACGCCAACGAATCCGCGTCCAATCCGCGAGCCGCCAACAATCGTTTCAAGTCGTCTGCGGTCAACGAGTCCGTTTCGAACATCGCACGACTGTCGTCGAACTCGTGACGATATTTCCCACCGAACCCACCTCCGCCCATCGACGTCGCTTGGTTGCCAATTGCATTGTTATTGCGATCGTCGCGTTTTGATACAACGAGGCCGTTCTGTGCCTCTGGTGCGACCGCTGGCATTTCCATCTCCATGCCGTCTTCCATAAACATTCCTTGGGCCGCGTTCTTTCCTTCGTTCGGCGCCGAGGATGCTGCGGGGGCCCCTTCGGCGGTTGCTGCATCCGCAGCAACCGATGCTCGTTCGCTATACTCCCGCGCCCCACACCCATAGACGAACAAGGTTGCCGTCGCCAGCAACAACAGACTGGCGAAACGAGCACTCGAAGCACGCCGCATTCGCACCGCGATCGAGATCATCCAAAGCAGCGCAATCATCGCCATCAGAATCCTCATTTGAAACAGCACTAATCGCCATGCAGCCGACACCGCCTCGCGGTACCGCGTCCACTGTTGAGCTTGATGTCCGTTGGTTTGAAAGCTCGCCTGAGTCGCCGACAACCGGTCACCGTCAAGTTCTAGCAGTCGCACTAACTGTTCGCGGTAATCAACGTTGGGTTGATCTGACGATCCGCTGACAAAGCGTCGCCAACCCTGCGTGCCCAGTAGCAAGTCAACCGCATCGGCCGCCTCGTCACCGTCACTCAAGTAGAAATTTGCATGCTCGAGATCCTCGGGCTTTTGAATCTCGCTAGTCAACAAGAAATGAGTTCGCAGATTCGGTCGTTCGGTGTCATCCAAACGCAGTGCCGCATCATCGACCACAGCAACGCCCAGCACCGCCGGTGTCGGTTCACCCGTTTCGTCACGCACCTGCAGCGTCAACCGCGTCGACTCGCCAGGCGATCGATCGAGCCCCTCGGCGGATTCGACGATCTCGACTTGCAATTGATGCTCCTGACGACAAAACACAAGTCGTTCCACCAGCGGCAAGGCCGGCGTTTTGCTGGTATCCAGCACGGTCACTCGCACGACCCCGCCGGTACGTTTCCCCACCGGTATCGACATCGAGTTGGTTCCCGGTGTCAGTGTCACGGTTTGTTCGTTGACCAATTGGCCTCGGCACACCGCTCGCACCAGCACCGATTTTTTCACCGTGCTGCGAACTTGCATCGTGATCGGTTCGCCCGCGTCAAAGACGCCGACGCCGGTATCGATCACAGGCAACTCCTTCACCACCGCGGGCAACCTGACCAAATTGTGCACGTCGATGGGCGAACTGACTCGCAATGAATAACGCTCGCCACGCTTGGGAACGAATTCAAATCGGCCCATTCCATCGCGAGTCGTTTCCAGCGTCGCCGCTTGGTGGCCATCGCGAGTTTGCACTTCGCCCTTAATGTCGATCGGTTCGCCGAGTGAATTACGAGCGACGAAGTAGACCCGGTTTCGCAGCCCATCGACCAGATAGCCGCCCTCGGGATAAAACTCGACGTCAACTCGCCCCAATTGAATCGGGATCGTTTTGACCTTGGTTTCTTGCGTCCCACCGTCATCGATCACGACCGCCAATTGGCCAGCACCTTTGCGAATATCGGTTGGTAATTTGAACGAGATCGCGTAGGTGCCCGAGTCCGTCGTCTCTGCGGCTTCTTCGAAAATCACCTCGTCGTCGACTTTGGCAACGATCGCCACGGAAGTGTTGGCCAACATGCCTCCCTCGGCTCCCTCGGCCTTGAAGTCGGCTTCCACGGTATCACCCGGTCCGTAGCTGCGTTGGCTAAACTCGAGTTCTTTTTTGAAGCGGGGCACTCGGTACGCACGCACTTGGAACTCGCGACGTTCTTCGGGAAAGAACCCATCCAAACTTTTCGCGACCAACGTGTACGATCCTCCGGGCGCGGATTGCGGGATCGTGAACGCCCCGTTACCGACCGCTCGCTCGGTCAATCCTTCGCTAAACATTCCCGCCACCGCAGCACCACTGGGGTCGATCAATTCGTAGCGGATCGGCACGTCCACTTTCGGACGAAACGAAGTGCGCTGGAGCGTCAAGGATCGAAAGTAAACGGTTTCGCCGGGGCGATAAACGGGACGATCGACGGTCAAGTAAGTCAGGCAGCGTGTCGGTTCCAGCGGTACCATGACACTCGATTCGGAGCGTATGCCGTTGGCCGATGTGGCTTCGACGCGGAGTTGCGCCTCGCTGGGGATCACCAAGTCATCGGGCAAGACAATTTTGCCAACGCCAAGATGGTCTGTTTCTGCGACCCCGGAAAACAACGTCACGTTGCGTGCCAGAACCGAGAACGACAACATCGCCGGAGTGACTTGAAATCCGCTGACGCTCGATACAGATCCGTCGAGTTTGGTTGTCTTGACTAGAAACTCGTTGGACGCGTTTGCACGATCGAGCACTTTGGCTTCGATGCGTACCGCTGCGATTGGTTTCACAGGCAGTTCGGAAAATTGCAACCAACCGACAACGAAAAATGCGAACAGTGCGGCGAGTCCCGCAATTAACGTTGGCGTTAACCAGACCGATGATTTCTTGACGTGAGCCGACGGCGCTAGCCGCGGGCCCTGTAATTCATCGTCAACGGGGCCCGCGGCTAGTGCC
>CAXBHV010000203.1:0-8337 GCA_963974855.1 uncultured Rhodopirellula sp.
AGAAGAACACTTCTATTTAGTTTGGCCACTCATCCTGTACTGTGTCCGATCGACATTAACGCTTCGTGTCGCGATCGGTTTGGCAGTACTCAGCGGAGTGTCGCGAGTCGGTTACGTCCTGGTGTCGCAACACGGCATTGCCGCTGACGTTTTGACAATCTTTCGTGTCGACGCCCTGTTGATCGGAGCCGCAGTTGCCATCATGGCTCGCAATCCACCTGGTCTCGAGCCGCTAAAAAAATGGTTGCCGATCCCGATCGCTGCTTGTATTGCGGTTGTCGCGATGGGGATGTTGTTGGGTAAGGGGTTGTACACGCTTCCGCATGCGTTGTGGCCGGTGATGTGGGCATGCGTCCTGGTGTGGTTGATGACGGCGAAACGCAGCGACGCGCTGGCCCGATTGTTTAACCTGGCTGTTTTGCGTTCGCTTGGGAAATACAGCTATGCGATGTACATATTCCAAAACCCTTTGATTCCACTTCTGTCCGCAGTCCTAACCGCGACCACGTTTATCTCAGTAATCGGTGATCCTGTCGCCAGTCATCTCGTCTACATTGGTTTGATGTTCGCAGTGACCTACATCGCCGCGGTCGCCAGCTGGAATCTCTTGGAGCGTCATTTCTTGAAGCTGAAGCGGTATTTCCCCACGAACGCAGCGGTGTGAGTTTGAGAATTTAACGGACGACCAAGCGGTGCAAACTCCCGGACTTGAACGATTCCAAAACGTCGCGAGAATCAATTGCCATCGTGCTTGACAGCCTGATGGCGCGAGCCGCAGAACTGGTGAATCGTAGGGAATATAGTGATTTGTCGGTTGTACGTGTATTCTGCCACCTCTCCCCCAACTTCGTCGGTGGAGAGGTAACTGCGGTATAGTTCGGAAGAAAAACTCACCCCCAATATCCGACGACAACCCCAAAGCTTTAGCAGTGCAGGCTAGCGTTCCAGCGGCCCTGCGCGTGCAGCTAGCCTGCCGGTTTTGCTTCTAACTTTCCTGTGCCTAGTGTCGTCAACTACATCGCGATCCGCTTGTCCGAGTACAATCTTGTCTTAAGAGCGACTGCACCTACCCGATGGGAATGACCAGATGAGACCACTGACGACGCTTGTCTTTGCCACGTTTACGTTCCTGTTTTGCGCTGTCGCATCGGCGGAACCCTCTCGGCCTAATGTCATCGTGATCTTCATTGATGACATGGGATACGGCGACGTTGGATTCAATGGGGCGACGGTCCCGAAGACGCCCCATTTGGACCAGATGGCGGCCGAAGGCATGAAGTTCACTGACTTCTACGTGGGATGTGCGGTCTGCTCGGGATCACGGACCGCGTTGATGACCGGATGTCACTACCAACGTCTGAGCATGGCGGCGGTGTTGTTTCCCAACAGTGATCGAGGGCTCCATCCGGACGAAGTCACATTAGCGGACATGTTGAAATCGGCGGGGTACCGGACCGCTTGCGTTGGCAAGTGGCATCTCGGGCATCTGCCGCCATGTTTGCCAACGTATCAAGGATTCGATTCGTACTATGGGATTCCTTACAGCAACGATATGTGGATCGATCCCGCAAACAAACTCTCCGCTGACATCGTTCTTCGTAATGGTGTGACGCTGGCCGATCTGAAAGCGGGCAGCAAGATTAAAAATGAAGTGCCTCTGCTTCGCAACGAACAGGTGATCGAATACCCCTGCGATCAAACCACCGTGACGCGACGTTACACCGAAGAAGCAATTCGATTTATCAACGAAAGCGATGAAGCCCCCTTCTTTCTCTATTTACCACACACGATGGTGCATTTGCCGCTTGCCGTCTCCCCCGCATTTGATAACCCCGACAAAAATCTGATCACCAACGCAATCGAAGAAGTCGATTGGTCAGTCGGTGAGATCTTGAAATCGGTGAAGCAGGCAGGAATCGCTGAAAAAACTTTGATCGTATTTACCAGTGACAATGGTGCCGCAGTTGGATCTTCATTGCCGCTGAGGGCCAAGAAAGGTAGCGTGTATGACGGCGGTATTCGTGAGCCCACGTTGATGTGGTGGCCGGGGAAAATCCCCGCTGGCTCGGTCTGTTCCGAAGTCGCTGCTTCGATCGATCTGATGCCGACGTTTGCCTCGTTGAGTGGTGGGGAGTTGCCGCAGCGAAAGATCGACGGCAAAAACATCTGGCCGTTGATGAGCGGTGCGGTGGACGCGAAAAGTCCGCACGATGCCTACGTTCTGATGCATGGACCGGGGACGGTTCGTTCGGGAAAATGGAAGTTCTATCCTTGGCAAGAAGGCAAAGGGAGACAGAATCGCGACAACGCCAAGTGGAAGCCATCGTCGGAATCTGTACAGCTCTACGACACCGTGGCTGACATTGGCGAGACCACGAATGTTGCGGCCGAATATCCGGAGGTCGTCAAACGGCTTCAACACGCCTATGACACGCATGTTGCGGAAATTAAGGCGAATCAACGTCCGACTGCAGAAATGGTTCGTCCGGAAGGTTCGCCGTCACCATCGCGTCCGGGCGGAGTGAAGAAAAAGGGTGGTAAGAAAAAGTAAACTCGTATGAAGAGAGCGAACCAATTGAAACGTCCCGATTGCGTGCCTAATGGTGGTTGTGTCCGGTTACGGCACTGTCGTCGCGCTGCGTGGTCGCGATGCCTAGAGACCTGATGTTCGCGTGGTTCCGACCGATGACAAACGTCACATCGATCTAAGTTGCTGAAAACTGACGCTGGAAACTGTCGCTGGCGGTGGACGCGTTGTGTACCGGCGGTGGCAAAGCGACGGAGATTCGGGCGTCGAAACTTGATGCCGTTGCATCGCGGTGTCGTAACTCAACTGCCACGCCGCAGGCCATCAGGCGACTCACCTTTCTAGGTGATTTAGCGAGCGGGGTTGCTTTTCTCGGCAACCAGTCTCGTCATCGCGTCCAACAACGCTTGTTGTCGAATCGGTTTGGCGACATAGGCGTCCATTCCGGCTTCTTGGCAACGCTCTTCGTCGCCCTTCATCGCATGAGCCGTCATTGCGATGATCGGAATATGTTGCGAAGTCCCTTGTTCACGTTGACGAATAATGCGTGTCGCCTCGAGACCGTCCATTTCTGGCATCTCGACATCCATCAAGACGATGTCGAACGCTTGCGAATCCGTAAAATCAACCGCTTCGATACCATTTTTCGCGATGGTGACATTGTGACCCCATTTTCGCATCAACCCCATCGCGACCATCTGATTGACCGGACTGTCCTCGACCAGCAACACCTGCAAACTGCCCAGTGTGGAAGTATCCGGTGACTGTGTTGGTTGTGCCGTGACTAATCCGGGCGATGTGATACCGACCGCTGCAGAAATGGCGTCGAGCAATTCGGACTGTTTGACGGGCTTCATCAAATGCGTTGCCACGTTCAACTGTTCGCAGCGAGGAATATCTCCTGACCGCATTCCCGAAGTCAGCAACATGACTTTGGTATCAGCGAGTTTGATATTGTCCCGTAACGATTCAACAAACTGGAAACCATCCGTGTCCGGCATGTTCACGTCCGAAATGACCAAATTGTAAGGGCTACCTTTCTCGCTCGCCGATTTAACTTGGTCGTAGGCATCGCGTGCGTTGGAAACGGCCAGCGGCTGAATTCCCCAATTTTGAAGCGTCTCTTGCAGAATGCGACGATTGGTTGCATTGTCATCGACGACCAAAACGCGAAGTCCACGAATCGATTCCGGATCTGAATGCTTCTTTTCTGAAGCAACCTTCGCACCGATTGGCAACGCAATAATAAAGCTAAACGTGGTGCCAGAGCCATATTCACTGCTTACGGTCAAATGTCCTCCCATCAATTCAACAAAACGCGATGCGATCGCTAAGCCCAATCCCGTTCCGCCAAACTTTCGAGTCGTTGATTTGTCAGCCTGTTCAAATTCAGCAAAAATAGTGTCGAGCTTGTCTTGTGGGACTCCAATGCCCGTGTCGGTTACATCGAATTTGAGTGCGACTCGTTGATTCGACTGATCCTCAACCACCACGTCGACTACCACCTCGCCCTTCTCTGTAAACTTGATGGCGTTACCGACTAGGTTGATCAAGACCTGACGCAACCGGCCAAAATCACCCACGACGATTTCAGGGATTTTTGGATCGAAGTGATAGGCTAGCTCGAGCCCCTTGTGATGAGCCCGTGCTGCAAGCGACTTCATCATTGTGCCGATGTAGTCACGGAGGTCGAATGGGGCAGGGTCCAATTCGATCTTGCCCGCTTCGATTTTTGAAAAGTCAAGGATCTCGTTAAGCAGCCCCAGCAACGCCTCGCCCGATTCGAGTACCGCCTGAGTGTACTCTCGCTGGACCGAACTGAGATTGGTATCAAGCAGTAGCTCGGCCATCCCGATCACCCCGTTCATCGGAGTACGAATCTCGTGGCTCATGTTTGCGACAAATTCGCTTTTTGCTCGGCTGGCCGCTTCCGCCGCCTCTTTGGCCGCACCCAACGCACGTTCGGTCTGTTTCAACTTGGTGATGTCTCGCGAGATGCCAAACGTTCCCACCACTTTCCCGTCTTGTGTCTGCAGTGGCAGCTTTGTAGTGGAGACCCATCGCTCGAGCCCACTTGACCAAATCAGGTGCTCTTCCGATTCAACCAGCGGCTTCAACGTCCGCATGATCTCCTTTTCATCTGCGAGCGCCTTGCGAGCGTGTTCGGGATCAAAAAAGTCAAAGTCGCTTTTACCGACCGCTTCTTCGGTCGATCCGAGACGCGAACGATCCGCCTTGGCACGATTGATTCGAATGAACCTTCCTTCGGCGTCCTTGAAGTAAATGCTGTCAGGTATATGATCCATCAACGACTGCAAAAGAAAGCGATCATCAAAAGATTCGACGGGAATAGACTGCGGATCCGGATCCATCGCTTCGGATTCGCTATCGTCCGTTAGTCGCTTTTCATCCATATCGGAGTCTCGGTCACTCTTGGTATTGCAGTCTCAAAGAAATGCCGGCGAAGTGATCAGTATGTCCGACGCTCTACAAAGGTATCACAACGCCTTTGCTTTCGCATTGTCTCACGCCATAGGAGCCGTGATTTCAAACGAACAAAAATATTGAAAATCTATACAGAATGCCACTTCGACTATCTTAGTCGCTCGATTCGCACGCGGCGAACATACACCTCTGATCTCTTTCGTTGCCCACTCGGATGCTGCGGCGTAAGGAAAACGCGTCTAGAAAGATAGCTTTGTTTTACTGTCCCTATAACTTATCCTAATCGCTGCTGCATTTGCAACGCAAATCGAAATGCGGATGCCGCGTCAACTTGCCCCGGTCCGAATCGCGATTCGCTTCTCATGCCCTTTCATACGCAGAGCCGTTGGACAAGCAGTCGGCCGACCGTTTCACGCAATTGTTGCATTTCAAACGGTTTGCTGATGTAGTCGTCCATCCCGGCATCAAGACAACGCTGGCGATCACTTTGTATCGCATTCGCAGTTAACGCCACGATCGCTGGTCCTGATTCAATCCGTCCGTCTGTTTCGCGTTTGCGAATTTCCTTTGTCGTCAAATAGCCATCTAACAACGGCATCTGGCAATCCATCAGCACGACGTCGTACGATTGGTTGTCGAGTGCTTTGAGGGCATCAACACCATTGCCAACCACATCGCAGTTCCAACCGCAGCGGGTCAGTAGCTCGCGTGCCAGCAATTGGTTCACTTCGTTGTCATCCGCCACCAGTATTCGAGCGGTATCACAGGGGGAGATTTTATGTGCGGATATTTCGTGAGTGGGGGAAGGAAGCTGGGCATCGATCGACGTGGCATTCGATGACGGATACGCATGCGATTGCGAATCGCCATCGGCCGCAGTTCCTCTGCGGAAGGTGGCAGTAAACCAAAACCGAGATCCGACTCCCTCGTTGCTCTCGACGCCCATTTGTCCCTTCATTTTTTCGACGATCGATTTGCTGATCGATAATCCGAGCCCCGACCCGCCGTATTTTCGGCTGACCGAACTGTCGACCTGTGAAAAGGATTGAAACAATCGACCCAGACGATCGGCAGGTATGCCGATACCGGTGTCGTCAATCGAAAACAACAATGTCGCGTCGTCGCGTCTCAGTCCTTGAACATCGACGCTTAATCGTATCTCGCCACGCTCGGTAAACTTGATCGCATTTCCTAACAAATTTAGCAGGATTTGACGCAGTCGATGGCTGTCACCTTCCAAACACAATCCGGGCGGGTTATCGAACTGGCAACTGATTTTGACACGGTTCGTGTCGACTCGTACCGGCATGCTGAGCATAACGTCGTCTAACAACTGCTGCAGATCAAACGGATGATCTTCGAGTTCCATACACCCGGCTTCGATCTTTGACAGATCAAGAATGTCGCTGATTAGTTTTAGTAGCGACCTGCCACTGCTTTGACACGCGTCGACGAATCGACGTTGACGATCATCCAGTGGCGAATCGGCAAGCAATTCCGTCATTCCGATCACCCCGTTCAGTGGCGTTCGAAGCTCGTGGCTCATGCTGGCTAAAAAGTCGCTCTTCGCCTGATTGGCGTGTTCAGCATTGCGGGTTGCGTCCTCGAGTTGCACGGTGTGCATCGCCAAGAATCGCATTTCTCCAACGCTTTGCCGAATCGTAATCAGCAATACGATCTCTTCGAACATCAGCCAACTTGTGTGCTCTATCCAAATCCAATGGGATGCGGTCGCGATCCCAAACACGGATTCGGGCCACCAAATCCCTCGCACGATATGATCAATCGCAACGATCACGGTTGGTGCAACAAGCACTTTCCAATCGCGATAGGCAGCCAAGAATGCGAACGAGCCGAAAATATGAAAATGCGTCTCGATTCGTCCGCCCGATAGATGGATTAGAAGACTCGAGAAAAGCACTTGGCTAATCGCAATCACGTGCCGCGTGATGGTCCGCCCTGGCAACATTAGCGCCGTAGCGACGGGTAAGCACGTCAACAATCCGCCCCCTACAATCGCGATGATCATGTGCGGATGAATGCTCCGCTCGGCTCCGTTCCATGTGCTTGGCGATATCCAATATGACAGGGCGATGGCTACTGCCCATTGCAGGATCATCAGCACGGCAAACATGCGATCGGTGCGGCGAAAGATCGATGACGCATGCTCGTCAAAGTGGGCTCGCACCGATGCGGCATCCCAATTGGCTTGACGCAACACTGCGTCGGTGCAGCGTCGCGAGTACGCCCCAGATGGATGAATCATGGCGCTGCTCCATCACGCAATCCAACCGAGCAATTAGTGATGTCCGTCGATGGCGGTAAACATAATTTGCAGCCGAATACCGGAGGAGAAATCGCAAAATCGCGCGCGATCACGCCATCCGAATGAATCGAAATTGCGGCTAGCCGTTCACTCAACAATTCTCCGCCAATGCTATTCCCTTCGTGACCACGCGAAACCGTGATCCCACCCGAAAAATGAAGTTCCCCTTGCTCATCAAATAACAGTACCGTTCCGCTGGTCTTCACACCAAACCGATCGGATTCGTGGCCATCGATATCGACCATTAACTCTGCGTTCTCGGAAACTTCTTTGGCTCGTTTACAGAGCGGACTTGCGGCCCACTGCGATTCGCTGTCACCGGGAACACTCGCCACGACCAATGTCTTGATCCTACGCAGCGAGGATGCCGCATGGCGGTCCAAAATCTTGTTCAACTCTCGGACGGTTGCCCAAGAACAGGGGCATTTGGGATGCAGAAACAGCACGAGTGTGGGTGTATCGTCAGCGTGTGCTAGTCGTGAATTCGCAGGCCATTGCGTCAATCCGTCTGCAAGGTTGGTCGAATCAACTTTCAATCCGTACGCAGTCATCCAAACGGCAAACGCCAGCACGCTGGCGAACCAAAACGAGGTGATGCCGCCCCACACCCAAGGTGCGTAAGCGTTTCGCTGCTGATCCATAGAGGAAGGATCGATTGCGACGTCGCAATCGATCAGCTCATCAATCATCGTTTGCCCCGACAAATGTTATTGTTCAAATCGGGCGGTATGTTTCGCGTTAGACGTGGATCGAAAGGGACCGCCTTTCAACCCTAGGATTAAATTGCGAGGCCTTACGCAAAAAAACGATCACGATGCGAAAGAATGCAGTCCTTTAGACTTCAAAACCGCCGAAGGGCACCTGCAAAATCGGGCTATCCGTCATAATCGCCAACAAAATTGCAGGCAAACTACACCGTTTTCGGTGAACGCCACCAAAAATCGCTCGTTCCTAGACTCGCATACAACGCCGTGAATGAATTTCTGGTAGCTACCTTCGCCAGAAGGTGGTGATTCGCAATGGACGCCACCAATCCACG
>CAXBHV010000204.1:0-8327 GCA_963974855.1 uncultured Rhodopirellula sp.
GAGCCAATCACTCACTCACAAATCCAGCAGCACCCCAATCGCCTCCCTGCCCCCATTCGTGGGTTATCCTTCCAACGACGATCTAATATGCCTTGGTCCAAGATCTCCCTCGCCTTTGTGCTGCTGACGATCCCTGCAACGGCCTGGATCCCTGTAGTAGCCCGTCCAGATTCGCCAAAAACGGAGCCTGTATCGGCTGGAACGTCGGAAACGACGCCTGCGGAGGTAGACGACAGGACCAAGGGCGTCGTCGTGCGTAAGAGCAGTGATGCGTCGATCGCTAAGGGAGACATCACTTTTGACGACTTGAAATTCGATATCGAAAAGGATGCGACGTTTGAGAAAAGTGCGCTGAGCGAAGACGTCAAAAGACTCGATGGCATCAAAGTCAAACTTCGCGGCTACATTTTGCCAAGCACGCTGTTCAAAGACACCGACATCAATCAATTCGTGCTGGTGCGTGACAACCAAGAATGCTGTTTCGGCCCCGGTGCAGCCCTATTCGATTGCGTCATCGTCGAGATGCTACCAGGCCGCACAACCGACTTTGTGACCCGTCCGGTCACGGTCGAGGGCAAGTTCAAGATTGATACTGAGAAGTATAAGTATCCCGGCGGCAAAGGGCCTAAAGGAGCCAGCCATTTCGCGATCTTCAAGATCGAAGGAATGAACGTCAAATAGTGGCGAAGCGTCGAGAAATTAAGCAGGCAGGCAAGAATCATTGGGTGAAATTCCGTTAGCCGTTTTGGCGCTAGCCACGGTGCAGCGCAGAAACCTGCCCCATTGCGTGAGCCTGCCCCTATCGCGCGAGCCAGCCAGCGCGGCACAGAGTTACCGCGCGAACGCCATCCGCATAACGCTCCCTATCCGCGTAGGTTATGACACACCGAGCGAGGTGATTCAAAATCGCCGAGGCGTACTTCAAGCTCCTTAAGCTGGTCGCTTACCCATTGACCGAAAACATCGGTCGACTCCGGCGAGATTGTCGCCGAGAGTGCGTCCCAACGCTCGTCACTCGGATTCGGTGAAGTCTTTAAGTCGCTTGATGTAGTCATCGGGATGATCTCCTGTGCGTTGCGATCCAACGCACAAATTGATTAGATAAACAGGCGGAGACGATATACAAACATTACGTTGTGTTTCGCTGTTTAGGTCAACGAATAATGACTTAGACAGCCTTTTCAGTTCTAGGTTCACCGCAACTGGTATGCCAATTGGCGTAGCTCACTCAGTCTTCGCGGCGTAACTCACTCAAAACAAACAGGTTAGGGAAAAACTCAAATTTTGAGTCGAAAAATGGAAATGTCATTAATGTGATGACGCCGTGTCGCGATATGCCAACTGGGCATGTTTCCCATCAGTTAATGTCGGCAAAACTAACGTCACGAGCCAATAATAATCCAATTACCGTCATTAGCGAAGGTGGATCCGTCACGTTTACGAATACTTTTCTATAGTTTAAAGACCGCAATGTTGACGCAGCGCAACACCCCAGTGTGGCTAAAATGCCCGAACGAGGGCAAATGCCGCACGTGGTCGCCCTACTTTTCGGCAGTCTTGGGTGAGAGATTTCCGATCA
This sequence comes from uncultured Rhodopirellula sp., assembly GCA_963974855.1. Classification (GTDB taxonomy): domain Bacteria; phylum Planctomycetota; class Planctomycetia; order Pirellulales; family Pirellulaceae; genus Novipirellula. The sequence goes on from CAXBHV010000204.1 coordinate 1,580, forward strand.
TTCAGTCGACTTGCGTTACTTCTTAAATCCGATTGATTCGCCGTGGTAACGGACGAACGTTTCTGTTTTGCCAAAAAAAATTTTTGAACGGTGCCCAATATCTCTGCATCGGTAGCGAATCTCTTTCTGTACAGCGGCCAATGCGTCGCAAGAAAGAAAATCAGCCACAGTTTTAGGAGATACATCCATGTTCAAAAAGATGATCCTGGCGGGCAGTGCGGTTGCGTTGCTGTCCACGATGACGATGGGCGTTCCATTGTTCAGTTATGCGAGATGCGGCGTCGATTGGCTGCGATCATCGACATCCGACGCCATGCCGCTGGAGTGGGAATTAAAGCGAGCACGGCAAATGATCGCCGACTTGAAGCCGGAAATCGAGCAAAACGCTAAGCGAATCGCTCTTGAGAAGGTGGACGTCGCTCGACTGGAAACCCAGATGGTCGAGACCGATGAACGATTGGCCAAGACGCAAGCTGATATCGAACGACTCAGCGAAGACCTTCGCAAAGATTCACACCTCTACACCTACGGCGGACGCACTTACACGTCGGCTCAGGTAAAAAACGACTTAGGCAACCGCTTTAGTCGCTTCAAAACCCGCAAAGAGACCGCCGAGAAGCTTGAAAAAATGCTTGCCGCACGCAAATCGTCGCTGCAATCGGCGCATGAGCGAATGGACGCCATGTTGAGTGCAAAACGGCAACTCGAAGTCGAAGTCGAAAACCTGCAAGCTCGTCTTGCCTCGCTACGAGTCGCTGAAACCAGCAGCGAACTGGCATTGGACGACAGCCATTTGTCCAAGACACGTCAATTGCTTGATGAAATCAACGCTCGGATTGATGTGGCCGAAGAAACGATGAAGGTCGACGTGGAATACTTCGGCGAGATCGATTTGGATGAACCAAGCGATGAGAACTTGCTGGACGAAATCACCAGTTACTTTGGCGACGAGGCCCCCTCGGCAACAAAGTCCCTGGTCTCGATTCAGCTAGACTAGAGAGTGAGTTGATGGCAGCAACGTAGGTACGCGGCACCGAGAAAGGCTGATAGACGTGTCCGAAACGAAAACCTTAGCGAACACAAAGCCTGCAGCATTACGCTGGAGGCTTTGGGTCGATGGTTGCGGTGGTTTTTTGATTCTGTCAGGCCAAGATTGGTCCGTGGGCGGCGCCAGTTCGGCGGCATCGACCGATGTGCGGATTCATTCTGATCTGCCACGCGTCGCTGGGACGATCTCACGCCATGAGGACAGTTATTTTTGGGATTCAGCCGAGCCGAAAATGTCCGCCGGTTTAATGCTCAGCGGTCGTCCGCTTCCCATCCCGGGATCGGCAACGTTGATCTTTCGGCAACCAAGCCCACTGAGCCGATCGGGGGTTTTGACGTTAAAGCCACCACACCGCTTCGACGGGCATGTGGACGGAGTCATTTTGGCTGACGAAACGCTCCAGATCGGATCGACGACGGATTGTCACGTGCAAGCAAACGGAATGGGAAGCGAGCGAATCGTAATGACCCGGCGAGCTGATCAGTGGTTTGGCAAAGTGGTGGGCGATACCGATTTGTCGAAACTGACTGTGGGGTCAAGAATTGAATTGGGGGGCGTTGAAATGACGCTGGAGAATGCCTGAAGAAAGAGAATACCGACAGAATGCGCCCCCAGCAGTGGCGATTTGAGCCTAGAAGTGTGGCGGAGTCCAAAAGCGACGACGAGAGCAACCATCATGTGGAAGCCAACGAAACAGAGAATGAGGGCCAGAATCGATGAAAAACTGCCAGTTCATCGTTCGGATTCCCTCGAAACGTGACATCAATTCAGTCGAAAATTTCAATTGGGAAATCGATTCATGACGACACTTCTCGGTAAACTAGAGGTCGAATCGAACCACCAGCCCGATGCTCGCGCGAGGGATCGACGACAGTTCGAAGAAACGCACGCCAGTCACATAACTACACCAGCGATGTCATTCACTTACCCATCCGGATCGCAACCCTTGGACCGATACACGATTCGTCGTGGGATCGGCATGGGCGGATTTGGTGAAGTGTATTTTGCGGTCAGCGAAGCAGGAAAAGAGGTGGCGCTGAAACGGATCCAGCGCAATTTGGAGGTAGAGCTTCGCGGTGTTTCGCACTGCTTGAATCTAAAACACGCTAACTTGATCGCACTTTATGACATTTGTCGCGACGAGCATGACCAAGCTTGGGTGGTGATGGAATATGTAGCGGGGCAGAATCTTCGCGAAGTGCTCGATCAATCCCCCAGCGGTCTTGCGGACGAAGAAGTCCGGCGTTGGTTGGGTGGCGTCGCTGCGGGCGTGGACCATCTTCACGGTGCTGGTTTGGTCCATCGTGATCTGAAACCGGGCAACGTTTTTGATGACATGGGGATCGTCAAAGTTGGTGATTACGGGTTAAGCAAATTCATCTCAGCGTCGCATCGCGGTGGGCATACCGAGAGCGTCGGCACATTTCACTACATGGCACCCGAGATCGGACGTGGCGAGTACGGCCGTGAAATCGATATCTATGCAATCGGGATCATGACCTACGAATTGCTGACTGGCATGGTGCCGTTCGATGGCGAAAGTTGTCACGAGATCATTGTCAAACACATGACGGCCAAACCCGACGTCAGCGTTCTAGCGGAACCCTACCAATCGGTCGTGGCAAAGTGTTTGGAAAAAGATCCAGCGAGACGTTTCCAGACGGTCCGAGAGATGACAAACGCTTTGGGCATTACCCAAGCGGACTCGCTAAAGATCAAGTCAACGGCATCTGCAAACCCTGTCGTGCCAGAAGCACCCATCATGGCATCGCTGGCCTCGGCTCATGACGCCGGCTCCAGTGGAGCCAGTCGCGACGCGCGTTCCACCGTCATGAATCCAAAACACGAAAGTGTCGTGGTCGACTCCGAGCCGCTCGCTCGCGCGGTTCGAGCCAGCGTTTCGGATCTTCAGAGTTGGTGGCGAACGTTAGATCGATCGCCTGGTGCCAAGATTTTCTTGTTGATAGCCGCTGCCTTTGTATTGGTGATCAATACGCATTGGTTGTTACCGCTGATGTCGCTCGTCGGTGTGGTGTACGTGCCCTACTACGTCGTGCGTCAAATGGTGCTGCACGTCAGCCAGCAACCGAGCTACGCTCAAGCCCAACGGATAGCGACAAACATCAGTGGTCCAACTCGCCCGATGACGCGTTCGCAGTGGCGAGACCACATGCGAAACGATCTGCGGGCCAAACGATCGATTCACCGAGCTGCCGAGCTAAGCACATCGTGGATCACGGCCATTTTGACGACGATTGCCATGGCGATCGCAGCTGGCGTGATTGGACTTCGCACCGGCACTGTGGATTCCATCGCTATCGCACCCTACGGATGGATGGCGGTCGTGGTGATGGGAGCCGCGATTTCGATTCTCGGTCTGGGGAAATTGTGGGAACGCGATGAAGGCGAAAGCTTGCCGCGCCGTATTGTGCTCGCCGGGGTCGGTGGCGGCGTTGGCCTTGTCGCCTACTCGATGAACCAATTTCTGATGCTTCCAATTGACGCTGGCTTGGTGGAGCGTCGCGGTGGCGGTGGTCGGCGAATGGGCCGTTCACCAAGTGCTGCCGATACCACAACCGTTTGGGATGGTAATCGCCGGTGGAATTGCGATTGCCATTCAAATGTCGGCTCCTTGGATCAATCCCCGCGTCAAACCCGAGCTCATTCCACGCTCTCCGGCCCAGTCCACTGTATCTCATTCGGTGAAGGACACGATGGGGCAAGAACTCGCTAGCGCAAGGGGCTCACTATGAACGCTTCCCAACATCCTGCGGTTGTCTGTCGATGCCGCGTCTTGACGCCTTTGGTTGCAGTGCTGATGGTGATCACCGTCGGTCCCATGGTTGCCATGGCGGTTGACGATGTTGCCGAAAAAGTTGAAAAGTCGCTTGCAGATACCAAACCGATTGCGTCCGACCCCCTTGTCGAAACTGCATCGGAATTGTCCGTCGCTCCGTTGGACCAATTCCAGTATCCGAAGAACCGTCCTGCCTGGCTAAACGACTCGCCCAAGCTCGAAGGAGCGGACCAATATTGGGTCGTCGTCTCGACTCCGGCGGAAAGTCGTGCCGAGGCGGTCGATGAATTAAAAGGGCTTCAGCGTGCGGCGGTCGTTCGTTATGTCCAAGGCCATACCGATGGTGGTTCGCCGCATGACTTCTTAACGATGTCCGACGAGTGGATCGAAGAAAACTTGATCACGGATCGCTATGCAGGCGAAGTCAATCAGGGCGACACAGTGCTCTACGAAAACGCAGTGAAGTTGACGTTCGATAAAGCCATCCAAAGTGAAATATCGAGAGCCTGGAAACGTGTTCAAGTGCGTGATCGGCTAGCGGCGACGGGAGTTCTGGTTGCTGGCGGACTGTGCTGTCTTGTCTTTAGCTCGTTTGTCACCGGACTAATCGGCCGGCGGTTTTCGTAGTAATTCACCCTCAATTCGGCAATTTCGTCCACGTTGTCGGTCGCACGGAATGCCCTCGTACCGATTCAAAAAGCACCTCACCGGCCGGTTTGCCGTAGAATGAAGTCGGGTGTAATGCGAATCGGACAATACGCAGAGGGTGAATGCGATGCGATGGATGTTGCTTGTGATCGTAGGCGGGTTTCTTCCATCACTCTGTTGGTCGCAAACCTACGAGGTCATTCAGCCATCGGGAGAGCGAACGGCAATTATCGAAGTTCGAGCCGATGCGATGCGAATTCGTGATCGCACGGCTGGACGCCTGCTCTACGTTCGTGACCTACGCTTTGATTCTCTGGACGGCCAGTATGCTGGGTACTACCACCCCGATCTGAATCGTGTTTTGCGGTTTCCACGGTCGGGTTTTGGTGACATGTGGATGGCCGACTTGGATGACATATCGCCTCATTTTCAACCGATGACGGGGACGCTGCGACCGATTGCCCCCAACGCGAATCAACCTCCAAGTCTGAACCATGGCTACTTTCCGGGTGGTTTTGGTCCAACGGCGCCCCTGTTTCCTGCTCCCTTAGTGCCCGTGGCTCCCGTTTGGGGTTCAGGAATCTCGACCAGCATCGGATTGCCGCCACTGCCAGTTTTCCCTGGCATTCCGCCCGCCCCGATCCTGCGTCAACCGCAGTCAGTTTTAGTTGATTCCAAAATCGTTCCCGGAGCTCCGCTCGCACCGGTTACTGTGGGACTTCGCAACAGCAGCCCAAGCGATTTGGTCGTTACGATTGTAAATCTTCAGGAGGCATCCGACACCGAGCAGATCAAAATCAGATCGGGAGATGTCGTGCGTCATCAATTTTCACGTCGAGCGGGGGCCGAGCGTGTCGACACATTTCGCGTCATTACTGAAACCGGCGAAGTGCTGACCCGACAGAATCCGATTTCTCTCCCCGCCGAGGTGCTGTACGAGATTGTGGTGCATCAGTGGCAAATTCAATCCATTGCGATCGATCGAACTGGAAAGAGTCCCAATGTGATCGAAGACGTCCATTATCAAGGCAAGGGACTTGGACGTTTCCCGTTGCCGGCGGGAGCTGATCTGCAACCTACAGTGATCGATGTCTACCGAGCCGCTATCAATCAAGGCAATCCAGCAACCGTCGCTCCCATTACAACGCGGTAAGCAAGGGACGAGTGCGTTTTCGCATCCTGGCACAGAGGATGGGCATTTAGATAGCGTTGCGATTTGTAATCAATGTGACTTGATCTTCGCTTGCTATTCCACTGGACCTGCTATCCCACTGGACCTGGCGAATGCCGCAAGTACATTAAGTTGATCGCCCAAACTCTGCGGCGTCCCCGCGAATCGGCAATCAAACGAATTGCAGGGATGGCGAATCCATTTTTGGCTGCTCGTGAGTCACGTTCACCTTGCATGTTCCATTTTCTCGCGTTTAGTATCGCTGCGTTAATGATTGTCGTAGCGAGATTTTACTCGCCTAGGCATGCAGCTCGCGCGGGCTGGGCCGTTGCATTTTTAGTGCCAACGTGGTTGGCCCTGGTTGTCGGTGCGGCTGATATCAATGTGCGTTGTGTCGTGGCTTTGATGGCAGTTGCCGTCGTCGTCGTGAAGCCACGGCTTTTCACATTTGTCGGGCTTTCGTGGATCGATGTGCTACCCATTGTCATTGTCGTGACAGCAGCGATCAGCACGACGCTGAACGATCGCTTTAGCCCGACGATCATCTTTGGCATGCTCGCTCAGTGGTTGTTTCCCTACATGTTGGCAAGGTTGATTTTAATCCGTGACCAAGACGCGATTGAATTTGTTCCGATCGCAGCGACGCTTGCATTGATTTTGGCGGGAGCGATGATCTTTGAATCCGTCGCAGATATCAACATCTTTAACATGGTGTTGGGACACGAAGGTTCAACACAGGGAGATTTGGGACACCGACTAGGTCTGAAGCGAGCCGAAGCTTGGTTCGGGCACCCCATTTATGCAGGCTTGGTGCTTGCATTGGCATCCCCATGGGTGTTGACTCAGGCGTATCAAGGTTACCGGGGACGTGCAACGAAACTTTGGCTCGTCGCTCCAGTGATCTTAGGCATGGGGATATTATCGCCCCTGTCACGCGGTCCTTGTATGGTTTTCGGCGGCGTGATCTTTGGTCTTGTTTGGTATTATTTTCCACCCGTTCGGCTATTTGCAATTTTCACCGGTATCTTGGCAATTGCTATTAGTATTGTGATGGTGCCGACCGTACTGAAGATGGCCGACTCGA
>CAXBHV010000205.1:0-8309 GCA_963974855.1 uncultured Rhodopirellula sp.
ACGCGGGCCCCCGGTGCGCCCACGCAGGCCCCTGTGCGTTCGCCCCACGACTCACTTGATGACTGACGCCTCACCTACCTCTTAGAGATGCCAATATTGTAACGCGTTACAATTTTGGGATCGTATGTCAGGTCGTGTGGGGATCGTTGGGGGTATTCCAATCGCATCAAATGGCACAAGATACTGCACGCAATTCAACAACTTGGCTGGTTAGGAATGACTCAAATGACACGACGCTACGCAATTTGCAACGAGACTTTTCAAGATTGGCCGCTCGAGCGTGCCGTGAAATTCGCGAAAGACGCAGGCTATACGGGCTGGGAAGTCGCTCCGTTTATGCTTTCCGATGACATTCGCTCGTTTGGCAAAGGTCAACGCGACGAGTACCGCGACACCGTCACATCGGCAGGCCTGGAGATCGTTGGATTGCATTGGTTGTTGGCAAAAACCGAAGGCTTTCACCTTACGACGATGGATGCGGACACCCGCAAACGAACGACCGACTACATGATTGAACTGATTCAATTGTGCAGCGACTTAGGCGGTTCTCTGATGGTGCTGGGGTCACCGCATCAGCGGAACTTGACCGAAGGTCAAACGATGCAGCAAGCGATGGAAAACGCGGCCGAGGTCATTTCCGGATGCGCTGACTCGCTGAAAAAGCTGGACATCAAAATCGCCTTGGAACCGCTGGGGCCACAAGAAGGCAACTTTTTGAACACAGCTGCCGAGGCGAGGTCATTGCAAGCGATGATCGGCAGCCCACAGGTAGGGCTGCACTTGGACGTCAAGGCGATGAGTACCGAACCTGATCCCATTGCCAAGGTGATCGAGGACAATGCCGACTGGATGATCCATTTCCATGCCAACGACCCCAATTTGCTGGGGCCGGGAATGGGCGACGTCGATTTTCGCCCCATTTTTGCGGCGTTGGACAAGGTGGACTACGACGGTTGGGTTAGCGTCGAGGTGTTTGACTATTCGCCGGGAGCCGAGCGGTTAGTGAATGAAAGCATGCAAAACATGGTCGCTGCGCAAGCGTAGCGGGCGTGTATCACGTGAGCACATTGCGGGTTTGGGGATCGTTGTTCGGCAGTGATTGATAATATTGGCACGGTATGATCGCAGGAGCGATCAACGACATTGGAAAGCTAAGTTGCTCTTGGGCGGCCAATCGATCACAATGGACGAATCTATTCTCGCTTCATAAACTTCTCTGTAGGTGCGGATCGGCATGTCACAACCCACCGAGCCATCCGAACACGATAGCTCAGCGAGCACATCGGCAGAGGATCCCGCCAAGAGCGAGCCAGGCACGGGCCCGGCGGGCAATTCCAGCGGTTCCAAATCTTCCAGTGAGACCGAATCGAAAGCTCAAAACCCGATGGAGGGAGGACAATGGCGTCCCGTGCGTCCCGAGGAACTGCTTCGCAAGGGTGCTCCGGCGGAGCAGACGCCGACCGAGCCTGAGGACAATCCCAAACTGATTCGCCAACGACGCCAGGAACTTGAAGTTCATCTCCGATCGTGCCCCACGGATCAGAATGCGTTTCGAGAATTGGCTACGATCTATCGCAAAGAGGATCGGCCGCACGAGGCCAAACGCGTGCTGAGCGAAGCGGTACGGATTTTCCCCGATGATCCTTCGTTGTTGTGGGAACTCGAAGAGGCAAAGTTGGCGAGGTCACTGCAACAATATCGCGAAGTGAGCGATTTGGCGGGCCGGCTGAAGACCTCCGAAATGGAACGCGAGTTGAAACGGAGTCGCGAGGATTGGGCTTATCGCCGGATCGAAGTTTGCAGTGCACGTTTGCAGCGTGATCCGTCGCTTCGTCATCTGCGGTTAGTTTTGGCCGAAGCGTATGTCGATTCCGAGCAAAACGACAAAGCGATTGAGGTGATCAATGAACTGGTCGAAACAGACGAGTATTCTCCGCAGGCTTATTTGCTGAAGGGCAAGTGTTTGCTGAGTCTCGGTCGCGACACCGAAGCGATGACGGCGTTACGTGCCGCTGGACTGCGGCGAACGGTGGTTGGTCCGCTGCCCATTCGTCTCGCTGCATTGCGACTGCTGTGCGAAACAGCGGAACGACTCGGTATTGAGTTAACGCTCGAGAATTACAAACGACATCTAGCAATTGTCGAGCAAGACATCGCCAAAATTTCCGCCGCGGCAAAAAAGAAACATGCTTAGTACCGAACAAAAAACAATTGTTGGATTTCGACGTAGCTGTCGTCTCGTTCGTGGCGGAAATCCACGCTCTGGCGAGCGTGGCTACCAGCCGTAACAAACTGCGGTCACGCCAGTATGGAATCCGCCACGCGAAGGCCTTTCCAAATCCCATCATTTCTCGCCGCACTGAAGGCTCACCGTCATGAATCAAGCTGTCGTCGACCCCGAACAATTACGTCAATTTGCGGCCCATCTGCACCGGTTTTCCGAAGAGATGAAACAACGTTCGGCGTCGCTTGCGTCTCAGATGAACCAGCTTGAGCAAACTTGGCGTGACGAGCAACAACGCAAATTTGCGGAAGAGTTCACGACTCAGATGCGGCAAATTTCGCGGTTGATCCAATCCACCGAAGAACATGTCCCCTACCTGATGCGAAAAGCTGAACAGATTGACGCCTATCTTGGACGCTAAGCACAACTCGAATCCCGCTCCGCCCCCTTCGGATCACCGCTGACGACCATGTCCACCAGTAACGTTCGCAATATCGACTCGCTTGCCACGATGCATGCGGGCATCCTGCGACTATCGGATGATTGGAACAAAACGATCCAAGAGATGCGAGCGATGGTGCAGCGCGCCGAAGAATACTTTTCGCAAACTCAACCGCGTTACTGGCGTCATCAGCTGCAACTAGCGGAGCGTGAAATCAACGAGGCCAAAGATGACTTGGCGAGAAAGCGGTCTTCGCTTCGCCCCGAGGATCGTCCGGCGGCCAGCGAGGCGGTGGCGAGATTACAAAAAGCTGAGCGTCGACTTCGTTTTTGCGAAGACAAACGCCGCCAACTTCGGTCATGGGCGATCGAAGTTTCGAAGGTTTGTGACGATTTGCGAGGCCCGCTTGCCGATGTGAATGAACACTGCGAAACGATTTTGCCGCAGGCGGCTCGCGAACTCGCAACGCTCATCGATCAACTGCGAGTCTACGCAGAACAAGCTCGACAGCGAGATCCGTAAAGAGGCTGAATCCATTTCGAATTTCCGTGGACGAAACGTGCTGGTGGTTGGCGACAACTTTGTGGGGGCGCAATCGTTGTGCGATCAGTTGTCACAGTGGTTGCTGCCTTTTACGCGATGCGAAAATGCGATCACTTGTTTACGTGAACTGCGGCGCATCAATCAAACGCAGTCGAACTACGACGTGATCTTGATGGATGCGAGCGTTGCGGAGCAGGATGGAGCCGGTCTCGTCCAACAAATTGAGCAAGATCCGGCTATCACATCGGTGCCCGTCATTCTACTTTCCGCCCCCGATCACGCGCCCAATTTACCGGCCACGGTATCCCGTTTCATACGTCATTGTATTGAAACACCGGTATCGCTGACGGAGTTGCGAGTCGCGATCGAATCCGTTCTCGCGGAATCGACCGCTCAGCACAACACGCCCCAAAACGCTGCCGCGAAGCCCGGTTCGCAACACTCGTCTGTGGATCCGACCTCTCGTCAACGTGACGACATGCAAGACGAAGTGGGGGCAGCCAAACGAGATGTTGGGAGCCAGCAAGAGATAGAGGGTGAGGTGAAATCGGAAAAAATATCTCCCGATACAATGTTTTTCGATCGCGACGCCTTAATCCAGAACACGGGTGGCGATTTGGCGTTTGTCAACAAATTGATTGAAATGTTTCAATCCGAGTCGCGCCGCCAACTCGCGACACTTCGTGACGCGATTGGCACTCGCGATGGCGACACGATAAAAGCCGCCGCACATGTTTTGAAAGGGTCCGTTTCCTTGTTTGGAGCTCACGCCTGCGTTGCAGAAGCCCTCAAACTTGAGGAGATGGGCGAAAACGATGATTTGAGTGACGTTGAGAAACAGTTTCAGTACGTCAGAGAGCTAACTGAAGCTTTGTGCAAGGAACTGGAAAACTTTGCCACACCATAAGATTGAGGCTTAGTGCATTTTCACAACTAACAATGAAGGTCTGTCGTCATGGACGAGGCAACGAGTCGTTCGCAACGAGTCCTACGCCCGATAGCGACTTGAAAGGAATTTCGAAGCCTCGTGACCTACCCTAAAACGAAGCTGTGACATAGCCGTGGAGACAAGAAGTGCTGGCGTGGTCGGCCAACACCCTCGGATGATCGAAGCAGTAGTGGTTCCGATTGAAAAAAAGGACTTCGTCAAATTCTGTAAAAATACGACTGCTTGCATTGGATGCGATGCGATACAATGACCCCCATGAAGCTATTGATTGCAGAAGACAATCCGTTGTGGTCAGAAGTGATCCAGGCAAATGCAAAGTCATGGGGGTTTATCCCTGTGATTACCGAGAACGGTGAAGACGCACTGGAGCAATTGGCAGGCAGAGACGCGCCTCGGATCGCGGTGCTCGATTGGCAAATGCCAAAAATCGATGGCATCGAAGTCTGTCGCCGCATCAAGGAGGACACGACGCGGCCTTACACCTACGTGATGGTGTTATCTGGTCGCGCCAGCAAAGAGGATGTCGTCACGGGGTTAGATGCGGGTGCCGACGAATACATGACAAAGCCGGCGGACTTGGATCTGTTGAAGCGTCGATTGACCGCTGCGCGACGTATCATCGAAGCGATTCCACCGGAGGGTTGGTCTCGCCCACGGGTCGAAGGCTACGAAGTGAAACGGGTGATTGGTCAAGGAGCGTTTGCGACGGTTTGGGAAGCGGTGCATGTGGCCACTCAACGTCCTGTGGCGTTGAAGGTTCTGCGAGTCGATTTGGCAACCGAAAAGGTCTTCAACCGGTTTGCCAACGAAATTGAGGTGATGAAAGAATTTGACCACCCTTACATCGCTAAGATCTTTGACAGTCATATCGATTCGACGCTGGGCTACTATGCGATGGATTTGGTTTGCGGAGGAACGCTGTACCAATACATTCGGCAACACCAACTCTCGCCGCTCGCGGTCATTCGGTTGGTTGCCCACGTATGCATTGGACTACAACACGCCCATGATCACGGCATCATCCACCGTGATGTGAAATTGTCGAACATCATGGTGACCGAATCGGGGCAACCGAAACTCGTCGATTTCGGGCTTGGCAAATCGATGTTTGTGGCCCCCAGTGATAACAACATGCATACGGTTGACGGTAGCGTTGTGGGGACGCCGTTGTTCATGTCACCTGAGCAGGCCCGAGGCGAAATCACGACGCTTGATCAACGAAGCGACATCTATTCAGTCGGGATCGTCTTGTACATGCTGCTGCTGAAGAGCCATCCTCACAACATCGCGGCACAAGATCGCGAACATACGATCGCGGAAATCGCCAATGGTCCCGTTCGAAGCCCTACCAAAGTAAAATCGACGTTCAGCAAAACGCTCGAAAAAATCATACTCAAAGCGCTTCATCCGTCGGTCGAGTATCGATACCAAACCGCGGGAGAATTGGCCAAAGCATTGTTGAAATTTGTCAAAAGCCGTACGAGAAACTCAAATCAGTCGACGGCTTAACCGCATCGGTGTCGCAACTTGATCCGGCTTACTACTACTAAAATTCCCCACCTTCAAAACGGGTGAGCGAGGGAATCTCGATCTTGACTCGGTCCCTCGCTGACGCGTCGGGTTATGATTTTTTTCAAAATCGGACGCTCTCTCACCAAGCAGGATGCAAAATCGGGCTGCTTTTGAGCACGCCTTCCCGCATTGTCAAAATTTAACGGTTAGGTAGAGCCTGACGATTTTTCCGATTTTTCCGGTTTTCGATTCAGTCTCTTTCACTTTTGGGTCGATATCGCTAGGGAACGACCTGTCCCCATGCCGAGCGTGCTCGGCGTCAGCGGGAACAATGGTTTGCCCGGGGGGGTGATACCACTTCAGCGATGATTCGTCGGTGACCTGTATAGCTTGTAGTCAGGTAACTCGCGTTTCGCTTTCCAGGATCCTAATTGGTGAAGCCAATGCCTTCCGTTAGACAACTCTCCCGACTGTTCTTTACGCTTGCGTTAGGGGCAATCCTTGCGACACACGCAGGTGCTCAGACCTCGACCTCTGGCCAACGCGTCCTCCGCAAAAACGAACGGACTGCACGTGCCAATTGGCAACCCGTTCGCAAATCCGATTTAACGGATGCGGATGCTAGCTTCGTCACTGCTGGCAAAGCGGCTCCCCAACCTGCGGCTAGTACCAAATCAAATTCTGCTAGCATCTCACCTGTTCGCCAGGCGAGCCATGTTCAGCAAACCGGTCACGGCATCCCAGAACCGTCTTACCCGCCTCATTCGATCATCGAAGAACCGATCATTTACGGTCCAAGTGAGGGCTATGTCGATTTGGAACCGATCCACGGCGGATCGCTGGCTTGCGATGCAATGCCGGGCGGCGTCGGATGTGGTTGTGGTTCGATGAGCTGCGACGGCGGTTGCGATTCGATGGGCAGCTGCGGTTACGGTGCCTGCGACGAAGCATGCGGAGCCAATGGATGGCGTCCCTGCGTCACGCTTTGTCTGCCACAAGATGGTTGGGTATCGTTCGAGTATCTGTCATGGTGGCAAGATGGCATGAGCCTGCCTCCGTTGGTGACTACAAGCACCGACCCCAATGTGGCTCAAGCAAACGCTGGCGTACTCGGCCAAGGCACCACTCGCACGCTGTTTGGCGGCAACGATGTGCTGACTGATCAATTCGATGGCGGCCGATTGAGAATGGGCTTGTGGTTGGACCGAGGACACACTTGGGCGATCGCTGGTGAATACTTCAAAATTGGTAGCGAAAGCGAATCATTCTTCGCAAATAGCAATGGTAATCCTGTATTGGCTCGTCCGTTTTTCAATGTCAATCCTACCAGCGGCAGCCCGCGTGAAGACTCGGAATTGGTGGCCTTTGGCGGCACCGGAAACGTTCGGGTTTCGGGTTCCGTCGCCGCGAGTGCGGAGAGCGAATTGCTAGGAGCTGGCTTTCATTTTCGCAATTTGCGAGCTTGCAACCAAGGATGCAACACATGGGGATTGTTTGGATGTCCACAACAATTCTGTTCACGCACCGAAGCCCTGATCGGATATCGCCACTTGCAACTGACCGAAGGCGTCACGATCCAAGAGCGTTTGACGGGAATCAACCCGGTCGGCAACTTTGACATCAATGACCGATTCCGCACACGCAACCAGTTCAACGGCATCGACTTGGGTTGGTTCTACAGCCAGAACCGAGGCAATTGGACACTAGACGGTATGTTGCGACTCGCTGTCGGATCGACTCACCAAACCGTTTCGATCAACGGTCAAACCACGATTTCAGGTGATCCCAATTCGCCTGGCAGTCAAACATTGCAAGGCGGATTGCTAGCTCAGGCATCGAACATTGGCACTTACCAACGCGACGAGTTCTCGGTGGTTCCTGAATTGGATGTCAACCTGGGCTACCGTCTAAATAACAATTGGCGAGTGATGGTGGGATACACCTTCCTGTACTGGTCCAACGTGGTCCGTCCCGGCGAGCACATTTCGCGTGACCTGAACCCGAACCAGCTTCCACCAGCCGAAAACCCTCTAACGGGTGCCTCGCGTCCCGGCTTTGCATTCGACTCGGTTGACTACTGGGCTCAGGGCATCAACGCTGGACTCGAGTATCGCTGGTAGTGTTTTGGAGGGGGTCTGCCGGTTGAAACCGTGATAGCGAGATTCGATTTCGGCGGTAACCTTCAAGCAGACCGCACCGAAACTCCGATACTAACCAAAACAGCGCTACAACGACTCAAAAAATGCGCGCCAGCAAAATCAACCGTTCGATGCCTAGGCATATTTCTCCCAACGTATTCAGTCGGGAAGATGTCCAAGGCGCTTCGCACCCAACAGGACAACGATGATGGTCTTCAAACGACTAATCAACCGTCTCGGTCGCAAATCGCAAACCGTCACTCGTAAAAAATCGAACCGCCGTCTGTTGATGGAGCATTTGACCCGGCGTGAATTGATGGCATCGGACTTGGGTGCGATCTCGGGGATTGCGTATACGGACGCCGACGGCAACGGCCAATTGGATGCCGGCGAAGTGCGACTTGGCAACTTGACCGTGCAGGTCTACCGCGACAATGGTGCTGGCAATGCTGGAACCTTGGTGACAACGGGTGCGGATGCTGACCAACTTGCGGGAACGGA
>CAXBHV010000206.1:0-8299 GCA_963974855.1 uncultured Rhodopirellula sp.
AACACGCCCATCCGTTGATTTCGAGTCATTCATCAATATTTTCGATTAAAGGTTCTTTTCGTTTTTTCGTAGGATCGTCATTCACTGGACACAATCAGTTGGACGCGCCGCCATCGACCCGCAGATGTTGACCGGTCATCCATCTCGCATCATCACTGAGCAAAAACTCGACGACACCTGCAATGTCGTCGGGATGGCCAAGTCGTTTGAATGGAGACAGGTTGCGAAAATACTCTTTACGCTCTTGGTTGCTGTTGGCAAACATCCCTGGCTCGGTCGCGCCGGGGCGAACGCTATTGATCGTGATGTTTCGTGCACCTAATTCTCGTGACATCGAAACGACCATGGCGTCGATGGCGGCTTTGGTTGCCGAGTACAGTCCGGTGCCTTCACGCGGTCGTTCGGCGAGTTGTGAGGAAACGAATACAATTCGTCCGCCATCTTCGATCCGACGTGCGGCTTCGCGAATCGTTAAATACGCCCCGACCACGTTAACGCCGAGCAGTTTTTGGAAGTCATCAAGGGTCGATTCCGCCACCGTTCCGCTGCCACCGATCCCCGCACAGGCAACGACGCCGTCGATTTCGCCAAACTCGGAAATCGCAGTATCAAACAATTCCGTGACTTGTTGTTCATCACTGAGGTTGCACTTCGCGGCGATCCCACTGCCTCCGGCCGCCTTGATCTCATCGACAATCTTGTTCGCCGAATCTTTGTCGCTGTGGTAATGCACAACGGTATTCCAGCCAGCGTTAGCAAGTTTGGAGCAAATTGCACCTCCAATACCTCCGGATCCGCCGGTCACAATCACGGTCTTGTTATTTGTCACGGTGGTCGCATTGCCTGAAGAAAAGGGAAGCAAGAATTGGCCAGAGAATCATCATCATTGTCACCACAGCAATGAACGACGAGCGTGATAGTCCGCCACCGCAGAGCGTAGGGCTGTTTTCTATCGGTCGACTCCAGCGAGCCGCTATGGACGACCGGTGGGAACCGGTCCGACGCGAACCGGGACACGCATTTTCCGCTCGTTCCTAAGAATTGCAATCGTGCGTAGAGGACGAATGACATGGTGCGTGGTGTCGACTTGCTGGCCTGATTTTGAAAAGTGTCTTCAAAATTGCATCAGCAACCCTCGCGACGATAGGCAACACCGACAACGCCCGGCACGGTTCGCGCGATGGCAACGGCGATCGCAAGATCATTCGCCGAATCGGTTAGCCCTCTTAGTTCGATCATTTTGTCACCAAGATCGGTCGCCGAGATCGTCTCGAATCCGTACCGATAAAGTGAATTTTGTACTCGGTCCGCGACTGAAGTAGTCCGATTTGTAGATGTTCTTGCTGTCATCAAATTCTCCTTACAATTCCCTGACGGATAGGCTGGCAACAACGACCGAATTGGTTTCAGCATCCATCATGTCGCCATCTTTCAAAGGACGACGATGGCTATCGAGCGCAACGGGTGAAGAGCTTGAGGACGTCGTCCGACCATCAATGCGTCAAACACTCCAGCGGGGTGACACGTAAAACGAGCAAAGTCGCCAGGCATGCGACGAACCGAGGGGTGTAAATGGTTACGTAGCCTAGGCTTCCAGCCGGGGTGCGAATGCGGGTACGAACCGCGACGACGCCAAGATACTTTCCACGATTAGAAAACGGAGCGGCGCGAGCGGGATGTTGATTTAATCGAAATGTAAATCGTAGTCGTGAGCCGTAAGGCACCGGGTAATGCGTGGAACCCGGCCGCTCACGCGTCGCGGCTCACTAAATCAACAGCCCGCACCGCTACTAAAAGTAGATGGTGGTGGCGGAGATCTCAATCGTTGCTTGATTCAGGCACCTTGATGCTGTCAGCAGGTTCGCTCGAATCGATACTCGAGTTAGGCAAATCTGGCTCAAGAGGCTCGGCGATGATGGCTGGTTCCTGAGTTTCGTCGTCGAAGGGAACAAGTTGCAAGGCTTCACCGAATTGCATCAACGTTTCCCTCGCTGCATCAACGGCCGACCGTGCTTTTCGATTTTCTCGCTTCGCTGCGAGTGCCTCTGATTCCGATGGAGGAGAGGAGCGTGATTGTTCGTTTTCGATTACGTCTGCCAACTGCTGCTCAGCCACTTCGAGCTCACGCGTCAATGTCTGCTGTATCGATCGGAGTTGCAGTTTCAGCACCTCGGCGCGTTTCTTGGCCGTTTCATGTTCGAGGGTGGCCTTTCTCAATTCGTTCTCAGGAACGGCACCTTCGCCACGCAACAACGAGACGGTGTTGAGATTGACTTTCGTTGACTGCTCTGCGAGTGCTGCTTCACCCGCATTGGCGATGATCGCGAAAATTTCGTTGAGATTGCTGAATTGGGATCGTTCTTGACTTTCGGGAGTTATGTCGCGGGCAGCGGACTGCGGTTGTTGGTTGCTTTCGTCTGGTGGCCCGAAGGAAGGAAAACGAACATCGTCGGAGGGGGCGTTGTCGCGAGCACGGTCTAAGGAAGGGCCAAATTGATTAGGGTTCGCGTTGGATTGGTTCGCGTCGGATTCGACTGTTGATAGTCCCGCAACTGGTAATTCTTGCTGGCGGACCTGAAGGGGCGATTCAGACGCGGGGGCCAATGACGAGTTTGCAGTCCTGAGTGCCGACGTTGCGACAGCGGGAGGGTTAAAGTTCCAATCCAATGGGTCGCTTCGACCGAGCAATTGGTCTATCCGCCGCTGGACGATTTGAGCTTGATTGTCACCACGCTGCTTATGAATATCCTTCAAGTTATCGAGGCGTTGTTCGGTCGTTTCGATTTCCGTCGCTTGTCGCTGATGCATCCGTTGGAATTCAGCTTCGAGACACTCGCGTAACTCTGTCAACTTTGACTCCACCGCGTCTCGGTTCGCATCAGTGGTCGGCGTCCCTCTGAGTTCTTGCACGATTTGCATGATCTGCGCGTCATGATCGGCGGCCATTCCTATTCCGTTGACGCTGTTCTGAACGGGGACCATTCTTGTTTGTTGGTGAGGAATCCACCGCGTCCTGGTTTCCATTCGGTTTGACGTTTTGCCTGTGGAAGGATCGGTGTACGGCACCGTGATGTTATAAACTTCTTGGCGGTAACTAGTGCCATACCCAGATTCGGCGAATGCTCCATTACGGTTGCTGTTTGTTTGCGTCGCTGACGACGGGCTATCGTAGGAGGTTGCCTGTCGCAGATTCTGTGGCATCCACGACGACGTTGAAACCGATGCGGTTCCAACTCGCGTATTATTTCGTTGTGAAAAATTCCCGTTATAAGGCTCCAGCGATGATTGCAGTGGTACCGGTGCGACTGCAGCAAAGGCAGCAGGTTGGGGGAGAGGATCGCTGGGGTGTGGATTACGATTCTGTGCCTGTGTCGAATAGGGAGACACCCATGTCCAGACCGCGATCGGAGTCACGACAATGAGCACGAGCAACATGAACCAAGATCGCCTCTTTCGTTGAGGTATCGTTTCTGTGCTGGCTGAATCTGCTTGAAGGTCATCCGTCATTTCTGATCTCCTGAATCTTAGTCGGTGGCGATGGTTGTAACTGTACCATGAAGTTGCAATTCCAGTAGGTCCAACGTGAGCTGAATCGATTTCAGCTTCGCATTGAAATGGACCGCATCCATCCTTCGAGCCACACCGCTGCCGCTGATCATTTCGCGTCGTGATTGCACGGTCGCCAATCGGTCGATCGTCGCTTTGCGAGTGATCCGGTTTAGCCATCCGGGAAACGATCCATTGCCTTTGATATCAAACCGATCGATCGCGGCAGCAACCGACATCAACACTCCTTGAACAATCTCGCGAGCGTCAGCATCCTGCATCCCTCGCCGCTTGACCGTCCGATAGATCACGGGCTCGTAAACGGCTGCAAAATCCGACCACGTCCTCTCATCCCTAGCATCACGAAGACGCAGCAGAAGGCTTGGGCGAGTCGTTGGCTCAGAGGTGACGGAATCGAAATCCAAAACGCAATCCCCGAAGGGTAAATCGACGGTCTAAGTTGTCTCACGGATGTCCGTCTCAGATATTGCACTCGATCCAAAAAATAATATCGAAAATGGATGAATCCGTAATGTCTGAGCCGACGAGCTCCTGCCGTAATCTACCCATTCCGGCCTCGTCGGGAATCGTCACGTTGATTCCGAACGTTCGATTCACCATGCGACGACGATTTGTGAAATCTTGGCATCGGCGGTTTACAAGTTGATGTAGGGTGGGTCAGCGTTCGCGATTGAAGGTTTGAATCAGAATCAGTAGTTGAGTGGAGTTCGTCGGTTTTGCGACGACCCACCAGTCACCTCGCGAACTTGACCCACCCTACGTTCCCTGATGTTTTTATCCCCCACCCACGATTTCCTCTCGAAATCGGATGCCACAGAGATTGGATGGCACAGAGAAACAGCGTGGCACTCTCTACGAGGAGATCTGTTTGGGCTGCGGCCATTCCGCTCAGGAATGCACCCTCAACTCTTGGTCCGCCACACCAATCGCCACAGGCTCCGATCCTCCGTTGGTCATCGATAGCGATTCCTGTAGCTCATCAATCTGGATCATGTTTTTGC
This sequence comes from uncultured Rhodopirellula sp., assembly GCA_963974855.1. GTDB lineage: Bacteria > Planctomycetota > Planctomycetia > Pirellulales > Pirellulaceae > Novipirellula. The sequence goes on from CAXBHV010000206.1 coordinate 4,569, forward strand.
GTGGGTGTCAGTCGACGGTGGATCAATTCTCAAATCGCAAAGGAACGTTTCGGCATTCTTCAAATGCTGCTCTCGCTTGTCGGCATCCATTTTCTTGGCCATGCTGCACATCATGGCCCACCTCGGGTTCTTGCCGAGTTCATCGACGTGGTTCCAAATCCATCGCCAATACAATCCGTCCCAAATATCGCACCACGGTTCCTGCTTGTGGTGACTCATCTTGCGGACATAGGCGGAACCGGAAAAGTAAGGTTTCGTGGTGATCGAGCCACCATCGGCGTGCTGGCTCATCGCGTAAACATTCGGAACCATCACCCAGTCATAGCTGTCAATGAACATCTCCATGAACCAGCGGTAGATGTCATCAGGGTCGAATTCGCAAAGGAACATGAATCCCCCCAGCACCATCAGACGTTCGATGTGATGGCAGTAGCCCGTGTCGAGGATTCGCTGGATTGTGTCATCGATCGGCGCAATTCCCGTCGTCCCGTCGTAAAAACTGTTGGGGATGGCCCGATAATGCCCCCAGTGATTCGTGGTTCGCATCGGTACCCCGATATCCTCGTAGGTTGCCCGGATGAACTCGCGCCAACCGATGATCTGCCGCAAGAATCCCTCCAGCGAATTGAGTGGCACATCATGTTTGGCCGCGTGCTTTAAAGTCGCATTCAAAACCTCCTCAGGCGTCAGTAATCCAATATTCATCACGGGCGTCAGAACGCTGTGCCAAAGCCATGACTCGCCCTCGACGATGGCGTCTTCGTAGTCTCCGAATGGAATCAGGCGTTTGGACAAAAAATGCTTGAGCCAGCGCTGAGCGTCGTGACGCGAGGTGGGGTAAATGAGTTGATCGAGGTTACCGGGGTGATCGGGGAACCGTTGCTCAACATATTCCTTTGCTTCGATGTCAACCGAATCTCGCTTGAGTTCTAAATTCTTCGGGATTGTTGACAGAAGTTTCTTGGGCACTTTCTTTCGGTTGTCTTCGTCGTAGCTCCACTGCCCGCCAACGGGATCGTCACCTTCCATCAAGATATCAAGTCGTTGCCGCTGCCATTTGTAAAAGTCCGCCATGAACCAACGCTTCTTGCCAGCCCGATACTCCTGATTCTGCTCCGGCGAATTGAGGAACCCCGGATTCGGAAGAATCTTGCAATCGAGGCCGAGTTTTTTGCAAGCTGACTGTAGCCGTTTCCCGAGGATGAAATCGGTCGGATCGATGACGGCAAGCGTCTCTCCTGTTCGCTCCTTCGCCTGGATCGCCTTCTCCAATTGATCGGCTAACGTAGGATGCTTAGGGTCGAAATCGACGTACTGAGTTGCGTGTCCCTGCTCGCAGAGTATCGATTCGTAACGCTTCATTGTGGCGCGATGAAGCCAAAGCTTTTGCTTGTGGAATTTCATCGGATACTGCTGGTCGCCAAAGAACAGCGAATCTTCCAGCAGGATCACACGCGATGGGCGAAGCATCAGGCCGGGATGTTCGGCAAACAACTGATTGGGAAGAACAAGAAGAATCAACTTCTTCTGAAGACTCTTCTTGTCGTTCCCTGAGCTGCCAAACATCTTTATCCCTCGCTGATCGAATGTTTAAACGTGCGTGTCGGTATCAGTGTCGATGTTGGTCAAGGCGGCTATCAGGTCAGACGGATTTTGCGATTGCTCGAGTCATCCTAGCGAGCAGGCCCGGCAAACCACGGAAGGGTTGACGGCCGCTGTCTGGAACTGAACGGTCGGCCCGATGTAGATCCAACTGGGGTGAAGATCGAAACCGAGTGAACCCGATGCCGTCGACCTAAAAACATGGCTGGCAGAGTGTTGGCCTGCTTGAAACGCGAGCAGCTAAAGGCCCCCAATGCATGAACGATGTGAATATGAAAAACGTCCATTCTGGCTGCTGAGGCTACGTAGCGAATACGATATGCATGTATACATCAAGATCGTTGAAGTCTTCGAGTAAGCCTAACACAGGCAAGATAATTGGAATAATAAGTCAGAATGACGGTTGCGTCCCCGTGTTTCCCTCGGTAAACCATATGAACGTTTCGTGCGTTAAAAACGTGCACAAGGGGATTGAGAAATGATTGATACCAAAGACCGAGTGCAGAATTCAGGGCCGAAAACCGCTGCCAATACAACTGTCATCGCTCCCAAATGGATACGATCTGCGGAGCTTTTGGCGGTAGCAACCGATGTCGAACATCAGCTTCCCAATCGACAGCAGTTAACTGCGGCGGAACTCAAGCAAGAGACAAAGCAGCTTCTCTCGCAGCCCATTGAGTTCATTTCAAACGAACGTTTTCACGAAGCGACTTTTGGGATCGAGACGTTTAACGAATCGCTCAATCTGCGAAACGCAGATTCGAAGCAGGGAGTGTCGCGGGTTCGTAAGGCCGGCTCCGACCTTCCGGCTCATCTTGGCCGACTGTGCGAAGCACCGTTACTCACTCCGGAACAAGAACGACAGTTGTTTTGCCGGATGAACTTCTTGCGTCACCAAGCGTCGCTTCAACAGAGCATGCTAAATCTGCAACGCCCATCGCGAGCCCGTTTAGAGTTGATCGATCGATTGCTGGCCATGGCAAATTGGCACCGTGATCGAATTGTCGAGGCCAACTTGCGTCTTGTCTTTAGCATTGTGAAGAAGTTTGTGAATGGAACCAATACTTTTGATGATCTGTTGAGTGATGGCATCTTGGGAATGTTCCGAGCGGTAGACAAATTCGACTTCGACCGCGGGTTTCGATTTAGCACTTACGCCACACAAGTCATTCGTCGCAACTCTTACCGTGCCGTGATCGCAACTCAGGAAGACCAACAGAGAGCTATCAGTGGTTTACAGGACATGGACGTCGAATTTACCGACGAAGGTCGAATGTCGGCATTTAGTGAGAATCGCTGGAATTTGCTACGGAGTCGTTTGGCTGGAATGCTGAGCGCGCTCGATCGACGAGAGAAATTCATTATTCGTGCGCGATTCGCTTTAGGATCGCACCGGAAGGTCAAAACATTGCAAGCGATTGCAAACCGATTGGGTGTCTCCAAGGAGCGAGTGCGTCAGTTGGAGACGCGTGCAACGAAGAGGCTAATGGAAATGGCTGACTTGGAATCCGATCAAGCATAGAGCATCTAATACTCGGGACACCTCTTTTCGCGTCCGCGTGGGCTGCACTGCTTCAGTGCCACATGCGTCTCTTTTCTCCTTCGCGTGATTCGCGTTAAGTGCTGGCTGGCCGTTCGTTGTTTGATCCATTTATTACGCCACAGCGTTGTGCTTTTTTCTTTTCTAAATTTCACACAAGTGAATTCATTCCACACTTGCCAATTGATGATTGGCACTTTAATCCCACGTCGCTCGTTTGCAGGTTCGGCGAGCAAAAGCAAAACATCCTCAGGAAAATGAAATACGTAACGATGAAAACTAAACTGGAAACCCGATCGCGTCGAATGGGAATGGTCAATGAGTTCAAGCACATGCCACACATTGCAAACTGCATTAATGAGTGCTCAGCATTCAAGTTGCTCCGATACACAAGCTTGGACGCTTCGCCATGCTTTGGATCATGCATACAACAGCATGGCGTCCGTTCGCTGAGCCAATTCGCTTTCTTGCAGACCGGCCACCAACCTGCCGGTGACCGATGCTGTGAAGCATTTGTTTTCCGTGAATAGCGGTGTTTCAACGTAGCGGAAGTCGTCAAGACTTTCGTGGACTGTCCGGGATGCCCGAA
>CAXBHV010000207.1:0-8292 GCA_963974855.1 uncultured Rhodopirellula sp.
GTTTTAAGTAGTTGTGGTTATCGCACGATTCATGTCGGCAAAGCACACTTTGGGCCAGAAGATCATGAGGGTGCCGAACCGCTGAATCTTGGGTTCGACGTGAACGTGGCTGGAGCCGCCTTTGGGGCACCCGGAAGCTACTATGGCGAAAAAAACTATGGTCATGGAACCAAACGTGCCAATCACGCCGTGCCACACTTAGAAAAGTATCACGGCAGCGACACGTTCTTGAGCGAGGCGTTGACGATCGAAGCCAAAAAACAGGTCACGGCAACGGTGCAAAGTGGAGAGCCGTTCTATCTGTATTTTGCTCACTACGCCGTGCATGCTCCGTTCGATTCGGACCCACGTTTTGCCGATCATTACAAGGACTCGGACAAGCCGAAGAACGCCCAAGCGTTTGCCACATTGATCGAAGGTATGGACAAATCGCTTGGCGATATGCTCGATCACTTTGAGGAACTTGGCGTTGCAGAAAACACGCTGGTCCTTTTCCTCGGCGACAATGGTTCCGACGCGCCACTCGGACATCAGCACCAAGTCGCGTGTGCCGCGCCACTGCGAGGCAAAAAGGGAGCTCACTACGAAGGCGGCATGCGAGTTCCCTTCATCGCCGCCTGGGCGAAACCCGATGCGGAGAGCGATTTGCAAAGCAAGCTTCCGATTCCCGTCGGGGCGATTCAAAATCAAATCGCTGCGGTACAAGATCTGTTTCCGACCATCACAGAGCTGACCGGGTGTGACGTTCCCTCGCATCACGTGGTCGATGGAGAGCGTTTGCAAACGCTGTTGACGGGACAGTCGGATTCAGAACGTCCAAAATCATTTTTGATGCATTACCCTCATGGACCGCATCGCAGCAACTACTTCACCACTTGGCGTGATGGCGATTGGAAGGTGATTTATCACACCTTGCCCGAGGAAAAGACCACGGGGGGATTCATCCAGTTTGAAGGCGGACACTACGAACTATTCAATTTGAAAGACGATCCCTTTGAATCGACCAATCTCGCTGATTCTCATCCGCAAGTGCTACGGCGGATGATGCTCGGGCTGATCGCTGAACTCGAGAAACACAATGCAGTCTATCCTGTGGACGACGCCGGAAACGAGCTCCGACCGCAATTGCCGTAAACGGGCAAGGCAACAACAAGTCCCGTAGTGGACGAGGCTACGAGTTCCCCAGCAACAAGCTACGTGGTCGACGAGGCTACGAGTCCCTTAGCGAAACGTGATTTCTCGTGACTCGTGGACTCGTCCACTGCCAAAGTATTGTTCGTAAAACCGAGAGTCTATTGTTTCCGCGTTTTTTTTGTCATCCAAGTAATGTAGGAATAGAAATGCGTCCATCCATTCTTTCCATCTTCGGTCTGCTTTTTATCTCCGTGTCGGGCTCTGCCAGCGAACCGGTGGTTTTTGTCTCGGCGTTTAAGTCGGGCGATGAAGGCGCGATCCATGCCTTTCGTTTTGATACGCAAGCGGGGGCATTAAATGCATTAAATCAAAGCACCGGCATTGGCCAACCGTTCTTCATGGCAGTCTCGCCCAATGGAAAATACTTGTATGCCATTGATACGGATCAATTTGGTGGCGACGAGGATGAGACGATTGCTGCATACTCCATCGAAGGAGAGACGGGAAAGTTAACGCGTTTGAACCAACAATCGGCGCGCGGTACCGCGTCGTGCTATCTCGATGTGGACGCCAGCGGAAAATCGGTAGTGGTTGCTAACTATGCATCCGGCAGTGTCGCAGCGCTACCGGTACGCGAGGATGGATCGCTCGAGGAAGCCGCCTCGTTTATCCAGCACGAAGGATCCAGCGTGGACCCCAAACGTCAGAAGGGCCCATACGCACACAGCATCGTGATCAGTCCCGACAACCGCTTTGCACTGGCGGCCGACTTGGGGCTCGACAAAGTGCTGATCTATCGACTCGGTGCGGCCACCGGGAAACTAGTCGCAAACGACGCACAACCGTTCGTGGACTTGCCACCTGGTTCGGGACCTCGCCACCTGACCTTCGATCCGAGCGGCAATCGAGTGTACGTCATTAACGAGCTGAAAAATACAGTGACCTACTTCACCTATGCCACAGAATCGGGCACGCTAACCCCTCAGCAAACGATCTCCACATTGCCCGAGGGTTTCTCCGGTACGAGCCATTGTGCGGATTTGAAGATCACGCCGGATGGCCAGTTTTTGTACGGCACCAATCGTGGGCACGACAGTATCGCGATCTATCGCATCGGTTCGGATGGCCGGTTGAGTCTGGTCGGGATCGAGTCGAGTTTGGGTGGCGGTCCACAGAATTTGTTGATCACTCCCGACGGTCGCTGGTTACTCTGTGCAAACATGACTGGCAACAACGTGAGGGTGTTTCAAATCGATTCAAAGACCGGTGGATTGACCGCTAGCGGAGATCCGATTTCGGTCTCCATGCCCTCCTGTCTACGATGGTTGCCGGCAAGTTAAACAATTCAACACACAGTTGAAAGTGATTGATAACCACAACCCGACGCGTAAGCGAGGGACCGCGTCAAGTTCGAGATTGCCTCGCTTACGCGTCGGATTGTGAAAAACACACAACTTCAAAATTTGATGCGTTGGGTTATCAGACGAGCGAATCAACGCGTTTTACCGAATGATCTGTCCCTGCGCCCTTAGCGACCTTTAAAGATGAGTATCCAAGCGATGAAGTCTAAAGCCAACTCGGACTCGCCGTCTGCTGTAACTCGCAGACAATTCCTTGCTACCGCCACCGCCGTTACTGCTGGCGGTTTGCTCTTGCCTAGCCGTGAACTGCATGCGGCAGCGTCGGATGTCGGTGAAACCGATCATTTTTGGTATCGGCTTGCGCCGGAGCATCCCTACATCGACTCGCAGCGGGAAAATAAGGCGTTTGGCTTCGGGCTCGGAAAAATCTATTTGACCGAGGACAGCGGGAAAACATGGCCACATGAGGCGGTGTTTCGCAATGCCGACAACATCACATTTAGTTGCATTCTTGGTAATGGAAATATCGTCTTTGCCACGCGAACAAAGCTCTATCTCAGCACCGATAATCTGAAGACACACAAGCAGATCATCGTCAAAGATCTTGATGGCAGCGATTACGTTCCGCACACGCCGCTGGATCCGAACGCTCCGGGATGGTACTTCCATCCGCTTGATGGCGAGCATACCTGGGATGTGGGCGGGACCGAAATGTTGGTGTGGGGAAATTACTGCAACGTGCTGGGCGGCGCGGTTCCCGTCAATATCTACTACTCAACCGACCAAGGTGAAACGGTCAAAATCGCCTACGCGTTCGGGAAAAATCCAACCTTCCAGCAACCGGGATCTAAGGAACAGGATCGGTTGGGCAACCCCGATAATCCAGTGGTGGCTCGGCACATTCACTCGGTCGCCTACAACCCGGTTGAAAATGCATTTTGCGCCTGCACCGGCGACCATGACCGCGACGATGTGCACGAGTGTCATTGGTTGCGTGGCACCTATGACGTCGTGAACGATGCCTGGGATTGGAAAGTGCTGGTGTCGGTCAATTCCAATTCGCGTTTTAAATCGGGTGGCATCAACTTCGTCGATGGACGGCTCTATTGGGCTGCCGACGCCAATGGCAACAACGGCACGATGCCTCATGATCGTGGCCTTTTCCACTGCGATCCCGCCGACATTGCCAACGTGGAAAAGCATACGATGATGTTCAATCCGAAATACGAGTCGGCGAACATGATCATCGAAGACGACGTGATTTTGTCGGCACACTACGCGCCGGCTTCGCCTTATGACACCGGCTTCATCGTTTCCACGGACATGGGCAAATCATGGGCTCAGTACGATTTGAAAGAATTCGGGAAACGCTCTCCCACACGTTTTCATAAAAAGAACAGCGATGGATGGTTCCGAGTCGATCTGCGAAAGGGATGGATCGAGCGGGGCGAAGTGCTGTTCATCAAACCTAAAACGTAAGTGATTGCTCATGCCGAATGTGAAACGTCGATGCCGATGTGAGGGAGTACTCGTTGCCCTCGTTGCATGGTGGATCGTCTCTCCGAGTTCGTTGTCGGCTCAGACGCCGCCGGAAGTCATCTTGGCAGAAGTCATTCTGGCAACGGGGGGACAATCGCGGATGCCGGTCTTGGTCCATCGCGAAGCTGCTGCGGAGGTGCGTGAAGTTGCCGAGGAGCTCGCCGATTATCTCGGCCGCATCAGCGGGACGGCGTTTCCCGTTGAAGAGGCCGTCGCGGGGTCGGGAATCGCTGCGGGTAAGCGGGGGATCGTGGTCGGATTGGTCTCGAGTTTTACGGCCCTTCCTTTTTCGATCGACTTTCCATCGGGTACTGCGGTGCGTGATCAAATCGTATTGCGAACGACGAACGATGGGCTCTATTTGCTGGGCACGACCCCGGCGGCGGTCCAATCTGCGGTTTGGGATTTTTTGCATCGCCAAGGCTATCGGCTGTTTTTTCTTACCGATACTTGGGAAGTTGTGCCAGAACGTTCGCATTTGACCGCGGCAATCAATGTCGTCGAGCAGCCCGATTATGTCACACGGGAAGCACCTCGCGGTGCTCCGTGGTCGGACCGGGATTTGTGGAATCGGTGGCAGCGACGCAATCGCATGAATTCGTCGTTTGCGCTGAGCACTGGGCATGCCTATGGCGGCATCGTCCGTCGCAATGCGAAAACGTTTGCCGAGCATCCCGAGTATTTTGCTCTAGTAGCCGGGGAACGACCACGCGGTGGGAATGCCAAGTTCTGTGTCAGTAATGCCGGGCTGCGGCAAGTCGTTGTCGCGGATGCCATCAAGCAGGTCAAGGATCATCCCGAACGTGACAGTGTTTCGCTCGACCCGTCCGACGGTGGCGGGTGGTGCGAATGTGAAGCGTGTCGCGAAATGGGCAGTGTCAGTGACCGGGCAGTGACGCTTGCGAACGACGCCGCCGCAGCGATCAACGACCTCGGGTTGGGGGAAAAGTATGTGGGTATGTATGGTTACAATGAACATAGTCCGCCACCCAGCATCAAGGTTCACCCCAACGTCGTGATCAGTGTGGCAACCGCGTTCATCCGAGGTGGCCACTCAATCGAAGAACTCGTCAAGGGTTGGCAAGCTCAGGGTGCGGTCCTGGGAATCCGTGATTATCACGACGTCTTTGCGTGGAGTCATGATCTTCCTCGCAGCGCACGCGGTGGTAACCTTGACTATCTCACTCGCACAATTCCTTGGTTTCATGAGCACGGCGCACGGTTCATGAATTCCGAGAATATGGATAGCTGGGGCGCCAATGGGTTGGGTTATTGGATCACCCCGCAATTGCTCTGGGATGTGGACAACGCCGAGCGAGTGGATGCGATTGTCGAAGACTTTCTCGAGCATGCGTTTGCCGGGGCGAAAGAGCCGATGCGTACATTTTATGCATTGATCAACCGCGATCATGAATCGGTTCGTTCGCACGAAGACGTAGTCGCGCGGATGTATCACGCTCTGGATCAAGCCCGGATGTTGGCGAAGGATCCGCAGGTGCACGCCCGAATCGACGATCTCGTGCTCTATACTCGCTATCTCGAACTTTATGGCGATTACCGAAATGCCGAAGGCAAGGCGAGACAACAGGGGTTCGAGCGGGTGTGGCGACATGCCTATCGAATGCGTGATCGGATGATGCTCTCGACCGTCGCCCTTTGTCACCGGGATCGATTTCGTGATCGCAGCGTGCAAGTCCCCGACGAGGCAAAGTGGAGCGAGGCCGAGCCGGAGAACCCGTGGAAGAGCAGCGAGCCGTTTGACGAAGCGGAGATTGCCGAGTTGTTGGCTGCGGGTATCGCCGCGAACCAACCGACGGAGCTCGACTTTGCCGCGAAAAAATTCAGTGATGATCTCGTGCCCGCGACACAATTGAATTTGCCGCACGTGCCGCCGGGTCGTTACGACCAACGCGGTCGCGGACGCCAGCAAGTCTATACGTGGCTTCCCGAAAAGCATCGTCAGATCGAATTGGACGTGACCGGCGGGATGATCAAGCACTACCGCGATCGCGGCAACGTCAGGTTTTCGCTTTATTCATCCAAAGAAGCGACGCTCGACGCCGTCGACCAAAACGACAGCGTGCCTCCAGACGGCGAGCCGCGGCGGATCGTTCTGACCAGCCCTTTCGATGGGCTGCATCGAATCGAGTGGAGCGATGGTAGTGATATGACAAGGGTTGTTTTGCCTGCGGAATTGCCGTTGACGATTCGCTCGACGTTGGAAGATCCGATGCGGCTGGGCGGGCGATGGGATCTCTATTTCTACGTCCCTCGCGGCACCACAGTGGTGGGCGGTTACAGCAACGCAACTCGAGGGAAGATGCTCGACGGAGACAACAATGTTATCTTTGACTTCGGTACGATGGACGCGGCTGGGTACTTCAGCGTACCGGTGTCAGAGGAACAGGACGGAATGTTTTGGAAGTTCTCGGATTCTCGCGGCAGCCGGATGTTGATGACCGTTCCGCCCTACTTGGCGACGAGTGTTGAGCCGTTGTTGTTGCCGCGAGAAGTTATCGAGGCCGACAAGAGGCCATCAACGCGTTAATCGGTTCGAGCTAACGATTCCCCTCCTGCCGAGAAAATGTCGGCGCTAATGAGTTCTCTTTCTAGCCTTCCATCTTCCAACCATCTCGTCGCGGTTCCCCAGTAGCGTTCGTGATCGCGAAACGGTCCGCACAGCTCATTCAGGGTCAAGAAAGGTTAAAATATGGAAGGTTAAAAGATCGAAGATCATCGTTGCCATGGTTGATGGACTGTCCGCCTATTTTCTAACCTCCCATTTTTTAACCTTATCCCCGATTAACCCCGTGCGATCAGACAATGCGTTTTACGCTGAATGTTTGATTTCCGGATTCATTTGGAACGAATGCGACGTACGGCTGGTCTGAAGATGTTTCACTGGATCGACGTCAGCGATCGTCTCGTACGACTTGAGTCGGTCGGATAGAGGTTAGAAAATAAAACGGTTAAAAAATGGGAGGCCAGCGTAAGCCAGGATCGTGAATGGTCTGTCTGTTTTTCTTATTTTCTAACCCTCCATTTTCTAACCCTCTTCTCGATTAACCTCGTGCGATTAGGCAATGCGATGCCGGTTGAATGCCCGGTCCCGATACCACGATTGACCAGCGAGCAGTTTGGCACTCTTGATTACAGAGTGATGCCCATCGCGTTTGATGTCCACGATCAATTGGGTTGCCACTGGAAGGAACATGCTTATCAATCGGAAATGCATGTTAGGGTTTTGGAAAGGTTTGACAGTTCCGCCTGCGAAGTTCCGCTAAGAATCTCATTCGGAAATTTTCGCAAGACTTATCGGCTTGACCTGATCGTTGATTCGGCCGGACTTTATGAACTCAAGGCCGTCGCGGCCATTGAGAAAAATCACATTGGTTAGGTTCTGAATTATCTTCGTTTGCTCGATGCTACTCGGGCCAAAATTATCAATTTCCGTCCGCACCGCGTCGAGTCCAAGTTCGTCAACTGTTCGGATAGATTGGTACAGCGCCGAGCATTTGATGTTGAGTTAGGGAAGTATCGTGGTCCAAAGGTCTTGCCTGACACATCGATTGCAATGTTCCGGGATCTTGGCACCAAGCTATCCAATACGCTTTACACTGACTGTTTGATTTCAAATGTTGGGCGAACCGAGCCACGGCAAATTTGGCGAGACAGAAGCATTTACCAACATTTTGATCTGGTTGAGCAGGATGAGGCGTTCGTAGTCACATCGCTGGAGGCAACAAACTTTGATTTCCGGATTCATTTGGAACGAATGCGACGTACGGCTGGCCTGAAGATGTTTCACTGGATCAACGTCAGCGACCGTCTCGTACGACTGGAGTCAGTCGGATAGAGGTTAGTGAATAAAGCGATTAAAAAATGGGAGGCCAGCATAGACCAGGATCATGAATGGTCTATCTGTTTTTTCTTATTTTCTAACCTTTCATCATCTAACCAACTCGTCTTAGTTCACCAGTCGCCTTGCATGATCGTGAAACAGCTAACGCGACTGATGCGAGAACAATATGGGTTAAAATATCGTAGGTTAAAAAACTTGGGACCGACGTGGACGTTGTGGAAGGACGTTGATCAGCCGATTGCTTATTAGCTGCTTGCCGAGGTAGCATGGGCGGATGGAGATTGCTGCCCTGCGAAACGATGACCCGACTTGGTTTCCCCCCTTGGATGCTGCGATATGCGCCGACGGGGTCGATGGGTTGCTTGAGTAGGTACTCAGCCCGGGCATGCAGACCCT
>CAXBHV010000208.1:0-8281 GCA_963974855.1 uncultured Rhodopirellula sp.
AACGGGATGACCACTTTGATGCAAAGACCGATTCGCTTCGATCGAGAGCCTGTGCCCACATTTTTGATCGTCCCAATCGTGGCTTGGTCGGAGGCATCCTGGGTGACGCCTTCTCGGATTTGATCGCCGCTTGGCTGGGCGTGCCCCCTGAGGACGAGGATGATGACATGGTCATCCCCGAGCGATACCCGATGGGTGTGTTTCTACGACAACTGGCCGATCGTCTTCGCTCGGGAACCACTTATCCGCTGCTCTCGACGCCGACGCACCAAGGTGGTTGGATCGCTCCGGTGACATGGGTGCACCGACTTCAGCATATTGCCAGCGAACATATCGATTTCGTCGAAGACGACCTGACTCGCAGCATGCTGCGAATTGCTCCCGACGGACGTGACGAAGCGTGGCGACTGGCATCGAGTTCCGAGACGCCGATGTCGCCAAGGTTTCTAAAACTCGCCCAGTTCGTGCTGGACATGACGACGGCCAACACAGATTTGGCGTTGGACGATTCTTGGCCGCTGCAAGTTTGGATCGTCGCAATACGTGCTCGCGATCCCTGGGTGGACTTGGGCGACTATCTTCCCGACGGTGAACGGGCGCAGGTCCCCGACGAAATATGGCATTTGCCGGACGTCTTTCAGCCGGCAAATTACCAGTGGTCAGTCGTCTCGGCAAAAGACAAACGGTATCAACGCGGTCTGGTTCACAGCAGCCCGATGCCCGAAGATCAGCCTAGCGATGCCTCGGATGAGCAAAACTTTTTATCGCAAATTCTGGGCGACGCTCCGCTGGAAGACAACTTCGAACAACTGTTTCAACTGATAACCAGCGGACAAAGCCATAAGTTCAACGACGCGGGATTCTACACTGCAAAACTGAATCACCTTCACAGCTATCCCGCCCCAGCCTACGTCTATCCCTACTTGGCCACCCATTGGCCTACGAAACTGACATGGTATTGGAGCGTGGCAAGCCATGCACTGTCGCAACGAGTGAATAGTGGCTCGTCGGTCGACGAACGATACGATCATTACTTACTGCCGCTGCTGGCTACGGACCAATGCGTCGATCGAATGGCCGCTCGCGCGTTATGGATTGCGACCACCAGCAAGGACGCGAATGCCAAATCGATGGCAACCGAGGTTTGGATCGCAATCATTGCCGAGGATCGCTGTAATGTCGAGACGATGACCGACGCTTGGCGGGATATCCTTGTAGGCGATTGGATGAAGTTGAATCGAATTTCAGAATGTTTCGCCGAAGTCGCCGCGGTGTCGAACCAGCATGCGCTGCTGATTGCCTTGTTAATCGAGTCTTTTCTGGCCACCCACGACTTGGGTAGCGACCTACCACGCGATACCGCCAAGCTGCTCGAGATCCTTGACGAGTGCAACGAACGATTGGCCAGAAAAGTCGGCGAGACGACGGAACCGGTGTTACAGACAATGAAAAGCGGAAAGGCAAAGAGTTTTGCCAAGTCGTTACTTGCCCGAAACGACGTTCCCGATGGACCGTGTCAGGCTGCGATCCTTGCGGCGTTGGACGCCCGAATCGCGAGAGCCGAGCGGCACAGCAAAGTATGCTGAGCGGACGAAACGTAGCCTAGGCGACGTCAAGTTCAAAAATCTTTCCTAGTCGATCGACATCCATTGCAATCCTCGGTAAGCACGTAATCCTTCCCCACCAGACGCACTCGCTACCCCGGCGGATCCACCAAGATCCTCGCCGCCAATATATGTTTGCACGGGCCTCGTTGGCCTTGATGTCGCGTGTACCAGACACAGGTGCATCGATCACCGCCAGGGCGGAGTCGCACAAATTGAGTCGCTGTGCTACCAGCGACTTCGATGTCGTGACCGTCGCTCGTCGAACTCACGATCCTGGCCTGGCCTGTGTCAATCAGCTTTCTGGCACTTTGCAGTCGTGGCTGATCACGCTCGGCCAGCGCGCCCCGAAAGGGAAGCTCGCGATGAAAGTGGTAGCCCGCGGTGGCATCGAAACCCGCGATCCCGCGAGTGGACAGGATTGCCAGACTTGCCGCTGCATCCTCGACACGACATCCAAGTTGCACCGCCAACTCGGCCGGATGCAGTTCAGATTGCCAGCCAAGCAGGTCGTACATCTCGTCCGCAATTTGAACGGCATGTTCGCGGGTCAACGTTTGCAACAATTGACCTTCCCCTGAAAACCCTCGGTGCATCGCGGGACTTAACACGAACCAAAACCGTCCCACCTCCATTTCAATAGACACTGCGAACACACCTGAATCTTCATCGCTCCACAACCCAACTTCGCGTGCCTGCAGCAACAGCGGCGCGAGCGGTTTGAGACGTTCGGCACCCCCGATCGTTAGACTGCCGGGGGGTTGCCGTCGACTCAGTCTGACCGCCGGTCCACGCACAGTCAGATATTCGATGCCACGCGGCGCGGTGCCAAGGCTTTGAAGTAACCGCGACACAGAAACGGGATGCAACGTGTGCCGAAGCTTCAGTTTCGTCTGATAAGCCTGGACTTCGCTCAGCCCCTTGATCCAACGCCGTGGCAGTGGCACCTTCCGCTCGACCACCTCCGCCTCGCCCGTGCTCAGCACGACCGCCTCGTTTGAAATCGAGAGTCGTGTTTCATCGTGTCGCCCGACTTTGGAGAACTGGCTGATCATCTCGGAATTGAAATCGACATTGGTTGTCCCAAAGGTCTGTTCAGCATCTTGGAATGCACGCTGATCAAGATCGACCCTGGCGTACACACCGCAGCATCCGCTGAATCCTTCCCAACGCACCAACTTGGGACTGCTCGTGACGATGGGGTCACGTTGGGGTGGTCGCGCATCAAAGAAGTGCGTTCGTACAATACGATTAAGTACGAGCAGTGATTGTGACACCAAATCAGGCCGCTGCAATCCGCCTTGAAAGAACGTCGCGTGCTTATCGTGGATCGTAGTGCCGGCCAGATTCCAGCGCGAAGTATCCACCGCAGACGCATACGGATACTGGTACGTGTACTCGATCGTCGATGCAGCCAACGGATTACTCCCTGATCCAACCGGCACCACTGGATGGACCGGGGGATCGCACGAGTGCGTTTGCGAAGGGGGCGGACGGAATCAGTTGCTTCGGTATCGATCCCGGTCCATTACGAGATCGATTCTAACAGGTCACCAGGTCACGTGCTTTACGGAGCCGACATCTAGCCAAATCCACGATGATGAACGCGTTGCATTCATGAGCGTTTTGTAATGCTTTCACAGGGTGATTGGACCATCTCGCGGCAGCCGGCCCGGCATCTTTTCAATCATTGGCGGGTTGGCCGGAAAACACATGTGGGGATTCGACGTGTCGCCACTACTTTCTCGGCTTCTGGACCGCGGTCGGGGTTAGCAAGATTGCAGAGTGGCCGGGAATGTGCCAGTTAGTGGTGTTCAGCAGTGCGGTACCGGATCCACCATACTCTGGATCTTCGCTCGAAAATTTGATTTGCCAATGAGTATGGATCGCAGGTGCAACCAGGGGTTCAGCCGAGGGACTCCAATGACAATCACGCCCCAAATTCACAAGCAGCAATCGATCCAGCTCGCCTTGCTCGTCCTGCGGGTTGTGCCAACGGATTAGCAGACAGTCCGCATTGATCACCGCCCCCTGGATCATATTTTTGTCTTGTTTGGAAAACGTAGGGTCTTCGCTGCGAAGTCGCAGAAGATCGCGATGTAACCGCAAATCTTGACAATCATCGTGACATTTTGACCAGTCCAGTTTGCAAGCTTCAAAGGTCGACTCGTCGGCCGGATCCGGTAACGAAATCACGCGGCCATCATGCCCAGCGATGCGAGGGAATTGACGCAGTGATTCCCAACGTCCTTCGCGCACCATTGTGGCCAACTCGACGTCGTGATCAGCAAAAAAGCGGAACGGAGTGTGGGTTCCAAATTCTTGCCCCATAAAAAACATGGGGGTTCCCGGTCCGAGCAACCATAGCGTGGTGAGAGCACGGTAGGTTCCCGGTGACGTCAATTCGGGCAACCGCGAACCATGGGCGGAATTCGCAACTTGATCATGGTTCTGCAGATAGGTCACGAACCGCCAACCAGGAACGTGCCATGCCGGTGTGCCTCGCCAACGTTTTAATTCATGCGAGTATTGACCCTGGAACAGGTATCCCCAACGGGTCGCCGAGACAAGTTCTTGTGCCGTCCCCGCATAATCGGCGTAGTAGTATTCGGCATGCCCGGTTGCGGCGACGCGGCAAGCGTGATGAAAATCATCGTTCCACAAACCGTCCAAGCCGAAGCCGTTTTGGTCGATGCGTTCGACATGTCGAACTTCCTGAGTTTCATTTTCGGCAATCAAAACGATCTTGCGTTGCTCGCCCGATGCGGTGAATGCCGCACCGCGTGCCGCAGTGGAAAGATCCGCCAACAAATGCTGAGGCGAATCGTCATAGATGGTTTGGGTGGCATCCAATCGCAAACCATCCAAATGAAACTCGCGGATCCAATAGGCTGCATTTTCAGTGACAAACTCACGCACTCCCGCCGCCTGTTCCCCGTCGTAATTGATGGCATCACCCCATTCTGTCGGATGACGATGGGAAACAAAGTGGGGCGAGAAGGCGCCGGTATAATTCCCCGTGGGACCAAAATGGTTGTAGACGACATCCAAGATCACGGCTAAGCCGAGTTGATGGGCGGTATCGACAAAGTGCCGAAATTCGTCGGGAGAACCATAAAGCCGCGTGGGTGCGTACCATTTGACGCCATCATATCCCCAACCGAATTGACCGTCGAAATCGGCCACCGGCATGACCTCTAGCATTGTGATTCCCGTCTCTGCAAGAAAGGGAAGCTTGCTTTCCGCTGACTTCCAAGTGCCTGCGTCGGTGAAACATCCGACGTGCATTTCATAGATCACTTGCCCCGGCAACTCGACGCCACGCCAATCACCATCATTCCATCGATAGGATTCGGGATCGACCACTTGGGATGCCGCATGAACTCCGTCGGGCTGAAAACGCGAGGCAGGATCAGGATAGTCGTAGTCATCGTCGTCGAGTCGAAACGAGTATCGTGCCCCATCGCCGATGCCTTCGCAGAAAGCGCTGAAGTGACCATTGCCTTCGCTTTCGAGCGGAATCAATTCGCCGGACTCACTCAGTTTCACACTGACTTGTTTTCGCTTCGGCGCCCACACACGAAAGTGGACACCGTTTTCGAGCACTTCGGCTCCCAGTGGCATACGACGTTTCAACTCAGTTTGCATTGAATGGTTTCCGAATTCCAAAGTCATAAAATCGTGCAACAGAACGTGACGACACCATGGCTGTCACCGGCCGCATGGCCGTGACAAGTTGCTTAGCAAATTTGGTACCGGATTTGCATTAACGCCTGCCTTCGTTTTCGTCCCATCGCTGGGACATTCCATCCACGGAAGGCACAGCCATGCCGCAAACGGCCACACAACCCGCATCCACTGCGACCGATCAATCAGCAACAGTCAATCGTTTGCCACGAGCCACGTATCGCGTCCAATTGAAAAGCGATTTCGGATTCGCATCGCTTCAGCAGTTGGTTCCCTATTTGCACGATTTGGGGATCAGCGATCTTTATTTATCGCCCCTTTTTCATGCTCGCGAGGACAGCCAACACGGTTACGACGTCGTTGACCATGGACGAATCGAATCGGCGTTCGGCGACCAAGATTCGCTTCGTCGGCTCGCCGATGCTGCGCGAAACGAAGGGATGGGAATCGTGCTGGACATCGTGCCCAACCACATGGGAATCAACGATCCCGACAATGCTCACTGGAACGATGTGCTCGAAAATGGACCAGCCGCTCGATCGGCAATTTTCTTTGACATCGATTGGAATCCGCCGGGCACCGATTTTCCTAATCGCGTCCTGCTTCCCTTTCTTGGAAAACCGTTTGGCGAGTCGCTCGAAGCAGGCGAGTTGCAGGTCAAACGAGAAGACGGCGGGTTTACGCTTCACTATTTCGATCGCCGGTTCCCGCTGACACCTGCAAGTTGGGCGGTGATTCTCGAGCATGCCGCCGCAGCATTGCCGCAGTCTGTAGATCCCCAAGTGCAAGAGGAACTGTACAGCATCGTCACGCAACTGCAGCGTTTGAACCAGCAATCAAGCACGATCGAAGAACGCTATCGCGAACAATCGGTTGCCCGACGACGGCTGACGCAGCTGCAAAGGGAGGAACCTGCGGTGGTCGCCGCGATCGAGGATGCCATCAAAGAAATCAATGGAACGGTGGGCGAACCACGTAGTTTTGATGCGCTGGAGGCATTGCTGAATCAACAGTACTACCGATTGGCGTTCTGGCAAGTCGCCGTGGACGAAATCAACTATCGACGATTTTTTGACATCAATGATTTGGCAGCAATACGAGTCGAAGTACCCGCCGTGTTTGATGCGGTTCATTCGCTGACGTTTGATTTGATGAAACGTGGGATCGTAACCGGATTACGAGTGGATCACCCGGATGGATTGCTCGATCCAGCCGAGTATTTCAAAGACTTGCAGACCGCCTTCAAAAAGTCGCAACCAGATTCTGAAAATCGCGATCTGTGGGTCGTTGCTGAAAAGATTCTATCCGGCGACGAATCATTACCCGAGGACTGGGAGATCAGTGGGACGACTGGTTACGAATTTTTGAATCAATTGTCGGGCGTGTTAGTGGATCTCAATGGCGTCTCGAAGCTGCAATCGTTCTACCACAAGTTAACTCAAGCTCCGGACCATCCACGCGATGTGGCTTATCAGGGCAAGATGACGATCTTGCATGACGCGATGGCGAGTGAGGTTTTCGTGCTCGCGTCGCATCTATTCCGGCTAGCCAGAGCCGATCGCCGTTCATGCGATTTCACTCATCCGGTGTTAACACGTGCACTACAGGAATGGATCGCATGTTTCTCGGTTTATCGCACCTACACGCGTCCTGTTGGATGGGATGTGGGCAGTGAGGACAGTGGTTGCATCCGCGACGCGATCCGCTGGGCAAAAATTCGCAATCCCACGATGTCACGCGCGGCGCTCGATTTCCTCGCACGCGTCTTGCTGTTGGAATTTCCGGTGGATCTAAGTGAGGACTTGAAATCGCGATGGCGTGCTTTGGCGGTCCGGTTACAACAGGTGACCGGGCCTGTGACCGCCAAAGGAATCGAAGACACCGCGTTTTACCGCTACTATCCGCTGGTGTCGCTCAACGAAGTCGGAGCCGAACTTGGATCCTCCGGCAGCACGACCGACGAATTTCACCGGCACATGCAGCGCCGCGTGAGCGATTGGCCACGCAGTTTGTCGACCACCGCCACCCATGACGCCAAACGAGGCGAAGACGTCCGCGCACGTTTGCATGTGCTGTCGGAAATCCCCGAACGCTATCAGCAAGATTTCCAGCGTTGGGATGCTGAGGTCAATTCGCTCGTTAAATGTCATGATGAAAAGCAAGTTCCCGATGTCAATTCAAGGTATTTGATTCACCAAACTCTGCTGGGGACTTGGCCCATCGATCCAGCCGGCGATGCGATCGAAACGGCGACCTGGGATCACTACACTCAGCGAATGTTGGCGTATTTCAAGAAGGCCTTTCGCGAAGCCAAACAGCAGACGTCGTGGCGATTGCCATCGGAGTCTTTTGAATCCGCCATCGATACGTTTGTGACCGAGATCCTGACCGATCGCGAACACGATCGTTTCCGCCAAATCGATACGCTGGCTCGCCAAATCGCGGGTCCCGGGCATGTGAATTCATTGAGCCAGTTGATCTTGAAGGTAACGCTTCCGGGAATTCCAGATTTCTATCAGGGCAACGAGTTCTGGGATTTTCATCTCGTCGATCCTGATAACCGTCAAGCGGTGGATTTCGAAACACGAACCGCCGTGCTGCGTGAGATTCAATCGCAATACAGTGATGCCCCGCTGGCGCTGGTTCGTTCGCTACGCAGCAGCTTTACCAACGAACTGAAATTGTTCACCACGCTGCGGGCGCTGCACACGCGTCAGCAACATTGGACTGCGTTTGCGTCGGGGGACTATTGTCCACTGCCGACCAGCGGCAAGTATGCAGAGAACGTTATCGCGTTCTCACGGCGATACCAAGATCGGTTGGTTGTCGTCGTGGTGCCGCGATTGCCTCAGCAATTCCTGCAGTCCGGATCTCCGGTCGTGTCCTTGGATCCATGGTTGTCGTCGGCTTGGGCCGACACGACCGTAATGTTGCCTAGCGATTCATGTGTACCGCTGCGTGATTCGTTTACGGATCAGAACTTTGAAGTG
>CAXBHV010000209.1:0-8248 GCA_963974855.1 uncultured Rhodopirellula sp.
TCTGAAAAGAACCTCGAATTGCTTTGCCGAATCGCCCCGGACGTGCCGAGCCGTTTGATGGGTGACCCCGGCCGACTGCGACAAGTGCTAATGAATTTGATTGGAAACGCGATTAAATTCACCGAAACAGGGCATATCTTTGTTGATGTCAACGTACACGAAGCTCCGCCGCCGGACTCGCCCGCCGAGACAAGCAAACGAGACGAGACAAACTCAAACGTACTTTGGCTTCACTTCCAAGTCTCCGACACCGGCATCGGAATCCCAACCGAAAAAATTCAATCGGTACTCGAAGCGTTCACTCAAGCGGACTCATCGACCACGCGTCGCTTTGGCGGCACCGGCCTCGGACTCGCTATTTCGCGACAGCTGATTGAATTGATGCAAGGTAAATTGGAAGTGGAAAGCGAAGTCGGCAAAGGCACAACATTTTGGTTCTCGGCCCCCTTTCCGATTGCGCCAGAACAAAAACCACCCGACAACCACCTGCGGCAACTGGCAGGAACCCGAGTGTTGGTCGTCGATGACAACCCCGTGAATCGAAGGATTTTAGAGGAGATTTTTTCAGTCTGGGGATTCAAGCCAACGCTGGTCGATGGCGGTAAACATGCGTTGATGCGAGTTCGTGAATCAAAGCAACGCCACGAACCGTTTCAATTGATCGTGCTCGATTGCATGATGCCCGAGATGGACGGATTCCTATTAGCCCGCCTGCTGCGTGAAGAATTTCCCGACGACCCGGCACGGTTGATCATGTTGTCCTCGGCGAATCTTCCTGAAAACACAGACCAACTCAGTGATCTCAACATTTCGCGTTACTTGAACAAACCGGTGGTTCAATCCGAACTGCTCGACACGATTGTGCAAGTGATGGAGTTAGGCCAGACGCCTGAGACGCCCATCCCCGCCACACCGGAACCCGCCGCGTCGATGCGAGTCCTTGTTGCCGAAGATGGACTGGCGAATCAGCAAGTGGCGATAGGAATGTTAAAGGCCTGCGGACACAAAATCAAAATTGCCAACGATGGACGTGAAGCGATCGCGTGCTGGAAGAGCGAACCGTTTGATGTCATCCTGATGGATATGCACATGCCTGTTATGGATGGCATCGAAGCGACAAAACTCATTCGTGAGCAAGAGAAGTCGTTCAGCCCACCGCGACACATTCCGATCATCGCCTTGACCGCCGCGGCGATGCAGGAAGATGCGGATGCCTGCGTCAAAGCGGGCATGGACGCTTTCTTGTCCAAGCCCATTCATCCTCGACGCCTGCAAGAAACGATGATCCGCTTCGCGAAACCTCTTTCAACATCGTCTGCGAATGACGGCGCCGCGTCTGCGAATGATGGTGCCGCCCCCGCGATCAGCGATTCGGATCACGACTGGCAAAACGATGATCATTCGCCTCGCGATAGCGACAACGGCAAGGACGAGTGCGACGATGACCTTGATTTAGAATTCGAAGATTCCGACGTGGTCGACTTGCGTGCTGCCGAGTCGCGAATCCCGGGCGGACGGCGGGGCGTGCGGCGGTTGGCCGAGGTCTTTATCAGCGAGTGCGAGTCGCTGCTCAGCATCTTGGTAAACACCGTTCCCGATGGCGATATAGCGGAAATTGGACGCGCCGCCCACACCCTCAAAGGCTCGGCCAACCTGTTTTTTGCCCATCAAGTGTATTCAACGGCCCGTGAAATCGAACAAGCTGCGAAAGAGGGCCGTCGTGAAGTTCTAGTGAATCTCGTCGACAAGCTGAAAAGCGAGACCGAGGCAATGCTCAAGGTTTTGCGGAAGATTATCGCCGTACCCTCCCGCCGGTGAGGCACTTAGAGCTCGTTCGCCAAGTGTCTAGCAAAACGAAGTCACCGCATCCCCTACTGGGGCAACCGGGGGGTCGCAGAGGGCGTCCCATTATTAAAATCACAGCAAATCAGGGGTTGGTCGCTTGCGAAACGCATTCACACCTCGATTTTATCTTGTTGGTATTGTCGACTCCCCCAAATATAATTGACGCCCGCCCCTGTTTTCGCTACAATAGCCACTCTCAGCGTCAGATTGCCTAACAATCCAGCTGAAAAACAAGCCTATAGACTTGTCCATTCCTTCCTTAAAAATACTAGAGCCATCGACAACTTTTCCGAAAAAGTTGTTTTGCGGATCTGGGCCCACCTATACGCAACATCTAGCCCGGCGGCATTTTGCCAAATGCGGGGAGATGTCATCCACTATCGAGCTTGACGTGATGAAACAAATCAACATCACTTCGCACGCTTCGAAACAATCTTCCTCGAGCGGTTCCTTTTTGCTGGTGGATCGCTCGAACTCTATCCAATCACGTTGAACGTTTTCTCAATTCGGAGAATTGCAAACATGCGTTGTCACGGAAATCCCTTTAGCCGTCGTGGTTTTCTAGCTGCCGGAACCCTTGGCACGATTGGGTTGTCGTTACCCGAATTGCTGATGCGTCAGGCAGCGGCGGAACAGAAACAGTATGATTTTGTCGAAGCGAAAGCAAAAAGCGTCATTCATATCTTTTTGCCTGGCGGTTTGGCACAACAGGAATCGTTTGACCCCAAGCCCTATAGCCCTCTGGAATATCGGGGCGAACTGAAAACGATCAAAACCAATACGGGCGAAGTTTTCTGTGAGACGGTCCCTCAGCTAGCCAAGCGGGCGGACAAGTTCAGCGTGATCCGCTCGATGAGCCACGGTGAAGCCGCTCACGAACGGGGCACCCACAATATGTTCACCGGCTACAAGCCGAGCCCTGCACTGCAATACCCTTGCTTCGGTTCGGTCGTCAGTCACGAGTACGGCCCTCGCAACAATTTGCCACCATACGTATGCATTCCCAACGTTCCTAACGAGTTCGCGGGAACGGGATATTTGCCCAGTAGCTTCGGTGCATTCGCACTCGGTTCGGATCCCAATCGCAGCGATTTCAAAGTTCGCGACTTGAATCTCGCCGGTGGTGTGGACCAAGAACGCTTCACACGTCGCAAAAGTGCCCTGGAAGTGGTCAACAGCCACTTCACCTCAGCCACCCAGGCGGACAATATCGAAGCGATGAACACGTTCTATCAACGAGCGTACGATTTGCTTGATACCCCCGCGGCTCGCGAAGCGTTTGATATCGAAAAAGAAGACGCTAAGATGCGAGATCGCTACGGTCGCAACGACGCAGGTCAACGTATGTTGATGGCTCGTCGTTTGGTCGAAGCCGGATCACGTTTGGTGACCCTGACCTACGGCGGTTGGGATATGCACGCCAACATTACCGGTGCGATGCGTAGCACAACACCTGCATTGGACGTTGCGTTGTCAGCACTGTTGGACGATTTGTCCGAGCGAGGCATGCTCGACGAAACGCTCGTCATGGTCAGCAGCGAATTTGGCCGCACGCCAAAGATCAACAAAGATGCCGGCCGTGACCATTGGCCAAAGGTGTTCAGCGTGATGTTGGCGGGTGGCGGTATCAAGGGTGGTTCGATCTACGGTGCTTCGGATTCGACTGCGTCGGAACCCGAGGAAAACGCCGTGTCGCCAGCTGACCTTGCGACCACCATGTATCGCTTGCTTGGCATTGTTGCCGACAAAGAATTGATGGCTCCCGGTGACCGCCCGATCGAAATCGTCGATGGCGGAAAAATCATCGAGCCATTGTTGGCCTAAAGTCTTGCCGCTCGTTCGTCAGAGCCTGAGGGGTGTCCATCCTGCGTCGCCCCCCGCTCTGACGCCCTTTGTTAATCATTCAGTGCGGCTTTATCGGCCGCTTTGCATCGTTTGAACTCGCCTCTATTGGACGACCAAGTGAATTCACGATTCCGCCCGACTGCATTTGTTGCATTTAGCTTGACCATCATGGTTGCCACGACTGCAATGGCAACGCTTCCCGAAGTCACTCGCCTGAAACCTTTTGGCGTCCGCCGCGGGGAAGAAACGACGGTTTTGTTTCAAGGAGCTCGGCTCAAAGATGCACACCAAGTGCTGACCGATGTCCCCGGCATTACGATTTTGGAAGTCAAGCCGCTCGACAACGCCAAGGTCGAAGTCAAGCTAAAGGCGGATGAAAAACTCGCCCCCGGCTTGTACCCAGTTCGCTTGATCACCAAGAGCGGTGTTGCCAACCTGCGACTACTTGGCGTTGGAACGATGCCCGTGGTTGATGAGGTGGAACCGAACAATGATTTCGCCAAACCGCAAACCATCGAACTGAACACAACCGTCGAAGGTATTGTTGAGCGTGAGGACGTCGACCACTTTCAGGTCAAACTGAAGGCTGGCGATACACTAAACGTCGAGATCGAAGGACTGCGTTTGGCGTATTCGCTGAACAACCAAAACATTCTCGATCCGTTCGTCTCCATTTTGAACGAAGGACGTTTCGAAGTCGCCACGAGCGACGACTCGGCCCTATTGCAACAAGACGGCGTGTGTTCATTCACCGCGACCGAAGACGGCACTTACACCGTCCTTGTCCGCGACAGTTCGTTCGGAGGCAATGGTAACGCGGGCTACCGACTGCACGTGGGTACGTTTCCGCGACCTGTCGCCGCCGTTCCTGGCGGAGGCGTTCCTGGCGACACGCTGAAGGCCAACTTGGTTGCATTGGATGGCACCATCAGCGAAGCTTCGGTTCAACTTCCCAGCGAACCGCATGATCAAT
The DNA here is from genome assembly GCA_963974855.1 of uncultured Rhodopirellula sp. GTDB lineage: Bacteria > Planctomycetota > Planctomycetia > Pirellulales > Pirellulaceae > Novipirellula. Next base: position 4,664 of record CAXBHV010000209.1, read on the forward strand.
GGGCCGTGGTCACTGAAAACGAAAAAGGTATTTCACCGTCACCCAACTGGGTGCGAGTCAACGATTTACCTGTGGTTATGGAACAGGAACCTAACGACGACCTTGCCAAGGCACCTGAGTCCGCTGTGCCCGCTGCGTTTTGTGGCGTGATTGAAAAAGAGGGCGACTTCGATTGCTTCAGTTTTCAGTGCAAAAAAGGACAGCGATTCCGAGTCACCGTGTTCGCTCGCAACGTGATCCGTTCACCTCTGGACGCCGTGCTGAACGTGTTTGCTCCGGATGGAAAGACTTTGTCTTCCTCGGATGACATCGGCACAAACATGGATCCGTTTGTCGAATTTACTGCACCGGCCGATGGAAAACACAGCGTTCGCATTTACGACCATCTACGCGGCGGCAGCCCGATCCATCACTATCGAATCGAAGTCACTCCCGCAGTCAACGAGTTTGATCTGACGTTGGCTGAGCTTCGCCGCTATTACCCGCAAGTCGTTGCAGTGCCAATCGGTGGCCAAACCGCGTTCATGGTCAATGCAACGCGTCGGGGATACAACGGCGAAATCCACATGGAACTCGATGGTCTTCCCGAAAACGTCGTTGCCCAAACCTTTCCCATGCCCGCTGGGCGTGGTGAGATTCCCGTATTGTTGACCGCCAAACCCGAGGCAACCCACGCTGCATCGTTGTTTGACATTCATGGCAAGGGCGATGAGAAAAACGCAACCGTCACCGGCCAGCTAAAACAAACTCACCAATTGGTGCTCGGCCAAAACCGACGTGCGATGTGGGGCTATGACACCGACCGTGCGGCAGTAGCAGTCACTGACGCGGCTCCCTTTGAGATCGAATTGGTCCAACCGAAAACGCCCATCGTTCGTGATGGCAGCAAAGAATTGGTCGTCCGAATCAAACGCGGCGAAGGGTTCGACGGAGCGGTTTCGCTTCGTACGCTGTACAACCCGCCCGGCGTTGCGGTCAACAATAGCCGCAAAATCGACAAAGGCCAAACCGAAGTTGAAATTCCGATCACCGCAAACGGCAGTGCCGCTGTGGGAACTTGGCCTGTGATTATGATCGCAAGCTACCCCACCGATAACGGCACCGCGGAAATCGCGACAACACCGATCATGTTGGAAATCCAAGAACAGCTGTTCCGCTACAAGTTCCCTCGCTCTGCTGCAGAACTAGGAACCGAAGCGACAGTGGCCGTTGAATTGGAAGTACTCCGAGAGCTTCCCGGTGACGCGGAAGTGGAACTGCTCGGAATCCCGAATGGCTTGACCAGTTCGGCAGCAGTTCAAAAAATCAGCAAAGATTCAACAAGCGTGATCTTCCCCATCACGGTTGCCAAAGATGCGAAAACCGGGAACCACAAAACGCTTGTCTGCAAATCACGCGTCATCGTCGGTGACGAAGTGATCGTGCAAACCAATGGCACTGGCGAAATCCGGGTGGATGCACCGTTGCCGCCAAAGAAAGACGCACCTGCCAAACCAGCTGCCAAACCCAAACCGGTCGAAGCTAAACCCGCCGCGCCGAAACCACTCAGCCGGCTCGAGCAGCTTCGCCAAATGAAAAACCAGTAAACACGCATCACTGCAGGGAAGGTACTTTTGCCCGCCCAGTAGATCCCCCCGTATTCAATCGATTCCGTATTTCATCGATCGCTATTATTGTTCAACGAGGAACATCGGCATGAACTTTCCATTCACTAAACAACTCGAGCGGATCGCTCTCGGCGTGGTCATCATCGCGACCAGTGCTGTTTCTGCGATCGCGGTCACGCCCGAGTCATCGACTCCGAGCGGCAACACGGCGCGTCGACCGGACATCGCGGTTTATCCGAGTGAAATCAAACTCGGATCAGCTCGTGATTTTCAGTCGTTTGTCGCAGTGCTGCGACGTGACGACGGGATCACCGAAGACGCCAGCGAGCGAATGGAGTGGTCGATCGCCGACGAATCCAAAGTCCGTCGTGACGGTTTCATGCTGCACCCGGTCGCCGATGGCACGACCGAGCTGATCGGCTCGTACGCGGGAACCGAAGTTCGCGTGCCCATCACGGTAACGGACGCTTCGGTCAAACCCGAGATCAGCTTCGAAAAAGACATCATGCCCGTGCTGACACGTTCAGGTTGTAACACCGGATCGTGCCACGGTGCCGCACGCGGTAAAGACGGTTTCCGCGTCAGTTTGTTCGGTTTCGACCCCGATGGTGACTACTTTCGCATCACACGTGAAATCGGTTTCCGTCGGATCAACCTCGCCGTTCCCGAAGAGAGCCTGTTTCTAAAGAAATCGATCGGTGCTGTGCCTCACACCGGAGGCAAATTATTCGACACCGACTCGGATTACTACGCCACAGTGTTAGAGTGGTTACAAAAGGGAGCTAAAGCCGATCCAGCCAAAGCCAAGCCACCCGCAGTCCAATCGCTGGCGATTTATCCGCCCCAAGCGGTCATCGAAGGCGAAGGAACACAGCAGCGATTTGTTGCCGTGGCCACTTACAGCGACGGCAGTACGCGTGACGTCACTCGCCTAGCCGCGTTTACATCCAACAATGCGGGTACCGCCGAAATCGATTCGATGGGCGTTGTCACCGCTGGACGTCGCGGTGAAGCATTCGTGATGGCTCGCTTTGTCACCGAAACGGTGGGCAGCCAAGTGCTGGCACTTCCAACCGAATTGCAGTACACCGCTCCGAAGATCGAAGGCGAATATATCGATCAACTCGTTGGCAAAAAGCTGCAACAACTTCGCATCCTGCCAAGCGGACGCTGCAGCGACGAAGAATTCCTGCGACGTGTCACCTTGGACGTCACGGGGTTGCTGCCGACCGAACAAGAGTATCAACAGTTTGTTACCGACGCCGCTCCCAACAAACGAGCGGAATTGATTGATCGTTTGCTTGAACGAAAAGAGTTCAGCGAGATCTGGGCAATGAAGTTTGCTCAGCTATTGATGATCAAAAGCAGCAACACCGTCAGCTACAAATCGGCATTCTTGTATGCAAATTGGTTGACTGACAAATTTGCTCGTAACATCCCCATCGATCAAATGGTTCGGGAACTTTTGACCAGTACCGGTGGCACGTTCACATCGCCGGCGACCAATTTTTACGAAATCGAACGTGACACATTGAAGACGGCTGAAAATGTCGCCCAAGTCTTCATGGGTATCCGAACGCAATGCACCCAATGTCACAACCATCCGTTTGACCGTTGGACGATGAACGATTACTACGGTTTTGCTTCGTTCTTTTCGCAGGTCGGACGTAAGCAGGCTGAAGACTATCGCGAAAAAATTGTTTACAACCGTTTTAGTGGCGAGGTCAATCACCTCGTGACCGGCAAACCCGTTCCGCCTAAGTTCTTGGGCGGCGAAGAGCCTGACACCAAAGGCAAAGATCGCCGCGAAGTGGTTGCGAACTGGCTGACAAGCAAAGAGAACCCATACTTTGCCCGTTCAATTGCTAACCGAATTTGGGCTCATTTCATGGGCGTCGGATTGGTTGACCAAGTGGACGATATCCGTATCAGTAACCCGCCCAGTAATCCTGAACTGTTCGACACGCTCGGCAACAAA
>CAXBHV010000210.1:0-8231 GCA_963974855.1 uncultured Rhodopirellula sp.
GCCGCAAAACAAAGAAAACAACCCGGTTCGCGACTAAGCAGACGGAGTTGCTTTGGTTTTTTATAGATGCGTAATTAGACCAACCCGACGCGTAAGCGAGGGACCAAGTCAAAACCGAATTTCCCTCGCTTACGAGTCGGGTTGTGAACAACCCACAAACGTCAAAACTTTGGGGCACCCCTAAACAACCAATAGGACGCTATTGCCACTGGGAGCACAGACCATGAGCACGTCAACGACGAAGTATTTTTCGCCTGACACGTTGAAGCACGACGTACCTGCCGGTGTGGTCGTGTTTTTGGTTGCACTGCCGCTCTGTCTTGGTATCGCGCTCGCTTCGGGAGCACCGTTGTTTTCGGGACTCGTCACCGGCATCATCGCGGGGATCGTGGTCGGATCGCTCAGCGGATCTCACACAAGTGTCAGCGGACCGGCGGCGGGGCTGACCGCGATCGTTGCTAGTCAAATCGCAACGCTGGGTTCCTTTGATGCGTTTCTGTTAGCGGTGGTCGTTGGCGGCGTCATTCAAATCGCTTTGGGAATCGCAAAAGCAGGGGCACTGTCGGCCTACTTTCCGTCAAGTGTCATCAAGGGGCTGCTGGCCGCGATCGGCGTGATTCTAATCTTGAAACAAATTCCCCATCTGCTCGGACGAGACTCGAACGTTCAGGGCGACTGGGCGTTCTTACAACTCGACCAATACAACACGTTCACCGAGATCATCCAGACCTTTCAAGAGCAGATTCACCTCGGCGCAGCCACAGTCGGTTTGGCTTGCTTCTTGCTGCTCGTGCTTTGGAATCGCGCGACGATGCTGAAAGACTCGATCGTCCCCGGTCCGCTGGTGGTCGTACTGGTCGGAGTCGCCTTGCAGCTTTGGTTCGCAACGCTTGGCGGACGATGGGAAATTGGTTCAAGCCACCTCGTTCAGATCCCCGTCGCGCAGTCGCTAGGCGAAGTCGTTAGCTTCCTGCGTCTGCCCGACTTCACCCAGTGGGCAAATCCGGCCATCTATGTTGCTGGGTTGACGATCGCGATCGTTGCGTCGCTCGAAACACTGTTATGCTTGGAAGCGGTCGACAAGATCGATCCTCAGCGTCGGCATTCCCCTCCGAGTCGCGAGTTGCTGGCACAAGGTGTTGGCAACATGATCGCTGGAATGGTCGGTGGATTGCCGATGACATCGGTCATCGTCCGCAGCAGCGTCAACGTCAATACCGGCGCGAGGTCGAAACTCTCAGCAATCCTTCACGGCATCTTGTTACTCTTTTTTGTCGTGCTATTCCCTGTGGCGCTTAACGCAATCCCGCTTGCCGCGTTGGCCGCAATCCTGATCGTGACAGGGTTCAAATTGGCGAGTCCCACGCTATTCCAAACCATGTGGAACCAAGGACGCTATCAATTCATCCCCTTCATCACAACGATTGTCGGAATTGTGATGACCGACCTGTTATCAGGTATCTTTCTAGGACTTGCCGTTAGCATTTTCTTCATCCTCAAAAGCAACCTCCGCAAACCGATTCGCCGCGTGGTGGAAACTCACATCGATCGCGAGCTGTTAAACATTGAACTCGCTAATCAAGTCAGTTTCTTGAACCGCGCAAAACTCGATGAAATTTTCAATAATGCTCAGCCGGGCTCACATGTGCTAATCGATGCAAGCGAAACAGATTACATCGACCCGGATGTTCTTAGCCTGATCCGTGAGTTCAAAGAGGAAAAAGGTCCGGCGCGAGGTGTAGAAGTCAGTCTGCGAAATTTCCAGGACCGATACGAACTTCGCGATGAAATTCGGTTCGCGGATTACTCAACGCGTGAATTGCAAGACAGGCTGACGCCCGAACAGGTTCTTGACATTCTAAAAGAGGGTAACCGCCGGTTCTGCTCGGGCAATCAGCTGTCACACGACTACCGCCGCGCATTGGCCGCTACAGCAAAGGGGCAAACACCGCTTGCGGTCGTGCTCGGATGTATCGACTCGCGAGTCCCGGCCGAGGTGATCTTTGATGCTAACATCGGAGACATTTTTGGCGTTCGTGTAGCGGGCAATGTGATCGGCACCAAATCACTCGCTAGCATCGAATACGCAGTGGCCGTTGCCGGCGTGAAGTTGATTCTGGTGCTGGGCCATACCCGATGCGGCGCTGTCACGTCGTCACTCGAAGTGCTAAGTGAAGGCAACGATGTTGAAAAAGCAAGCGGCTGTCAGCACTTGCATGCAATCGTCGATGAAATCGGAAACTCCGTTTCGCCAACCGAGTTGGGGCGGTTCCAAGATTCGGTTGGCGAGGATCGAGACAACGTGGTAAGCGAAGTGGTACGGCGCAACGTGCAGAACACAGTCGATCAGATCATCGAACGAAGCCGCACTATTCGCGAATCAGTCGCGGCGGGAAAGGTGAAGGTGGTCGGAGCGGTATACGACATCGAAACGGGAAAAACCAGTTTTTTAGTTGGCGAAACCGCGAGCGTTTAGTCCAACGACACATTCTCCGTTGGCACGACAGATGCAAGATCTTGCAAACGACCTTAAACGTATTAACAAGAAAATCCTCTCAAAAATAAGGAGCTTTAAAATGAATGCCTGGAAACTGTTGCTCTGCCTCGCCATTCTCATCGTGGGAACCAGTCTGTCTGCGGACTCTCGTGCCGAGGACGCGAAGACCCGTTCAAACATTACCTCAACGGAAAGTTCCATCGATTCCGAGAGGACAAGCAACGAAAGTAGTGAGACTCGTCAAACCCAAGCAACGCTCGGGCTCGGTGTCGAGCCGCTGCCACAGGTTCTGACCAGCCATCTGCCCGACGTTATTGGTAAAGGACGTGGCATTCTCATTTCCCATGTCACTGACGATTCGCCAGCCGCTAAGGCGGGACTTCGCGAACATGATGTGCTGATCCGCTACAACGACCAAGATTTGTATTCTCCAGAACAATTGGTCAAACGCGTTCGCAACGACGAACCGGGAACGGAGGTAGAATTGGAGTACGTACGAGCGGGCAAACTCAATACCGTCAAGGTGACCCTCGGCGAGAAAGCCAAAGTAGTTCCGATCCAAAACAACTGGCCCGGATTCACGCGAAGTTTTGACGTTCCGATGATTCCTTACAAGCCCGATTTCTTGACCGAGAAACAGGACGCCAGCGTCGACGGTACCGAATGGACACGATTCGAATCGATGACCGTGATGAAAGGCAAGGATGGCAAGTACACCGCGAAGGTGAAATACAAGGGGGAAGATGGCACTTCGATTGATCGCGAGTACACAGGAACGCGACAAGAGGTTCGTGATGCGATCGAAAAAGATGAGGAATTACCCACGTCTCAGAAAGAACAGTTGTTGCGAAGTCTCGACGACCGCGGTGAAGGCGAATTCCAGCTACCGAAGCTTCCTGTGCCAACGGGGCCTTACTGGATGCCTTGGCAACGCGAATTGTTCAGCTGGCCTGATTTGAATTTCTAATAGGTCACTGGCAACCTGAACGTTACGACGCGGTTTACGAAACTTTTAGTCAGATCGAGAGATGACGATCCGGCAGCCGATTCAGAATCGAATCGGCTGCCGCTGGTTGTTGTACCCTCACTCCGTGAATGTTAAGCGGCAAATCCGTACATCGCCTTGACTTCCTCCAACGTTGTGATTCCGCTACGCACTTTTCGCAGTCCGTCTTTGGTGAGACTTGTAATGTTTGCTTGACGCAAGATTTCTCGCAGCTCGCGTTCGCCCTTACCCTGTTCGATCGCATCGGCGATTTCGGGGGTGGCAACGACGATTTCAAATACGCCCGTTCGTTCGTGGTACCCTGACCCGTGACAATGTTTGCAGCCGACGGCTCGCGGCAACCGTTCGGGAACATCAATCGCTTCCTGTTCAAACAGCACCCGTTCCGTATCCGTCGTTGCTCGTGTGTCTCGGCAATGCTCGCACAGTCGCCGCACCAGTCGCTGTGAAATGACCGCTCGCAAATTGCTGGCCAACGATCGCTGATCAACCTGTAAATCTCGCGACGCCGTCACCACCGATGCTGCATCGCGTGTATGGAATGTTGTAAATACAAACTTCCCGCAGCTTGCCGCCCTCATGGCAGCCGCGGCAGTTTCAGTGTCACGGATTTCGCCAAGCAAGAGAATGTCGGGGTCCATCCGTAAGGCCGTCTTTAACCCGGATGCCAACGACATTTTGTGGCGTGTGTCTACCTGGATTTGCGAGAAGCCCGGCACAAAATACTCCACCGGGTCCTCGATCGTGACGATGTTGCGGCGTCCGTTATCCAGATGGTAAACCATCGAATAGAGCGTCGTCGTTTTGCCGCTGCCGGCGGGACCACCAACCAGTATCATTCCCTCGCCAACACCCATCCGCTGGCGTAGGTCATGAAGATCCGCTGCCGTCAGTCCCAGAGAATCGAGTGACCGAATGATTTGATCCCGCCGCAGAAGACGTAACGAGACGGCTTCACCGTTGATGACAGGCGTTGCGGTGATTCGCACGTCGTAATGTGAAATCGACGTGGGCAGCGACAATCGACCTTCGAGTGCCTGAAAGTGCTCAGCGGGATCAAGCCCCGCCATCACCTTCAATTGTTGAAGCAGTGGTTTGCCAATCGATTCGCTCAAACGGCAGTAGTGTTCCAATTGCCCGTCGATCCTCAATCGAACTTCGATTTCATCACCGAACGGGTCGAGGTGAATATCGGTGGCACGGTGATGAATCGCTCGACGTATCAAGGTCAACGCAGGCGACTCAGACTTTTCAGCAACGTCTGTATCGACATTTGCGTCGACGGTCATCGCCGCACTATGGCTGGCGTCAATCTCCCAGGACTGGTCATCACGCCCAGGCAAATGAGCATCGTCAAGCGTTTCGTCTCCTCGCACAATGACACCCGCCTCGCGCAGATCGTCGAAAAGTTTCGCGGCTGCGTCTTGGTTGATCTTGAGCTTTCGTGCGAGAAAGTCGATGAGCTGGGTGCGAGTGGCTTGCCTCGCGCCGGTCAATTCCAGGCGAAACCGATCGACGAGCGACTGAACCGCGTCCACGATCGACTTTGATTCAACAGTTTGAAAGGCCATGATTAAGTCTCCATCATTGATATTGCGGAACGAGTCAGTGGAAAGTCCGAGCTCAAACGGCCGCAGGCGTACCTACGAGGAAATGGCTCCCGGCGTAAAATTCTTCGCCCGGTTTGCATTCACACTCTCGAGATGTGGGTTTGTGCGATGTGAGCCGTGGGCCTTAAGGCAGCGGGTAATGCGCGGGTAATTCACCGGGTAAGCCGCGGGCCCCGACCGCTCACGCGCGAGCGGCTCACAAAATCAACAGCCCGCGAGCCACGGTTCGCGCGTTGAACCGGGCTAGTGCCCAAACGGCTAACAGGATTTCATCCAATGATTCCTGCCTAACTGCTTATCGACTTATCAACACGCTAGCGGAGGCTCCAGCGCTGGACCGTCACCCAATCTTGCGACACACTGAATGCAACGACTGTGCCAATCGTAACACGCCGGACTGCGGAAATTTTGACAGTAATCTGTGAGTCAAAATTGTCGCTGCCCGAGCCCTGTCAGCACACACACGGCGATTCCCGTTCGTTTAAACTAGACTCTAGGTGCTTGGCGATGCTGCCACGCCCATCCCTGGGGTCTGTCAAACACCTGCCCCCAACGAACTGTACAAACCTTTAGAGAGATAGCTGTATGCCCACTCCATTGAATCCCTCTCGCCGTCAATTTTTGGGAAGCATCGCTGCCGGCTCAGCCGGCGTCATGATGTCTACCTCCGGTCGGGCTTTCGGAGCTCCGTCGCCCGGTGACCGCCCCGTGTTTGCCACCATTGGGTTGCGGAACCAGGGTTGGACCATCACCAATAAATCGACCGAGTTTGCCGACTTCGCCGCATTCGCCGACGTCGACGCCAATGTTCTGGGGGCGAATCTTGAAAAGCTCGAAGAGAAAACCGGCAAAAAGGCAGACGGCTACAACGATTACCGCAAGGTCCTCGATCGCGACGACATCGATGCAGTCATGATCGGAACGCCCGATCATTGGCACACGAAAATCTCGGTCGAAGCAATGCTGGCTGGCAAGGACGTTTACTGCGAAAAACCGCTGACATTGACAATCGACGAAGGCAAGTTGATCGAGAAAATTGTCAAGAAAACCGGACGCGTGTTCCAAGTCGGAACGATGCAGCGGACCGAATGCGATCACAGGTTCCTCAAAGCGATCGCGTTGATCCGAGACGGTCGGATCGGCGAGATCACGAAGGTCACTTGTGGAATCAACGGCGCCTCCGGTTCGCCGGTGATCCCAGCCATCGATGTTCCCAAAGGTCTCGATTGGGACATGTGGCTCGGCCCAGCCCCGAAAGTTCCCTACCGTGCCTTGCCTGAGATGCGAAAAGGTTACGGCGGCGGCGTGCCGCTCTATACCAATTGCCACTACGCATGGCGTAACTGGTATGAATATTCCGGTGGCCAAATGAACGACTGGGGTGCCCACCACGTTGACATTGCCACGTGGGCTTTGGGTGCGAGCGATACCGGACCGAACAAGGTCACGCCGGTGAGCTATTCGCTTCCGGTGGAATATAAGAATGGCTATCCGACCGTCAGCGATCAATACAATTCGCCGACCAAGTTCGAGATCCACGTCAACATGCCCGGTGACATCCCGATGATTATCACCAGCGAAGGGGACAATGGCATTTTGTTCGAGGGTACCAAGGGGCGTTTCTTCGTCAACCGCGGCAAACTGGCAGGTAAACCGATCGAGGACCTGGAAAACAATCCGCTGTCCGAAGGGGCGGTGGAGGAAGTCTACGGCGGTCCGGTGAGCCAAAATCACACCGCCAACTTCATCGCAGCGATGGAATCTCGTGAGCAACCGATCTCCGACGTTTGGTCCCACAACCGGATGCTCGAGACCTGTCACCTCGCAAACATCTCGATCCGCCTGGGACGCGAGCTGAATTGGGATCCAAACGCCCGTCAGATTATCGGCGACGAAGAAGCCAACGCCTTCCTCAGCCGCGAGAGCCGCAAAGGTTTCGAGATCAACATGTAGCACGCCCTCTTGTCGAATTTGAATCGTGCTCCGCCGCATCCACATCGAATGTGGCACTCGCTGTCTAAGCGAACGACTTCGACATGAAGGCACTGTTACCAAAAGTCAGAGAAGCTCGGTGGGTCGCGCCAGACCATCGAGCTTTTTTTCGCGCCCGCACCGCGCAGTCCTAAACAACGAAGTCGATTGGGGCTGGTAGCTGAGCATCCTCTGCGGTCGTCGAATTGCGACTTCGAATTGGGGCAGGTATTTCTGTGGGTACGCGGTGTTCTGCTTAAGCGGTAACTTATTTGCCTACGGTCTCTCGGTTTGTGACTCGCGTTTGGTCTGCCACAGCCAAACGCCAGCGGTTTCATCGCGATTACCGCCGGCTTGCGCGACCAAGTTGCCGTCGCTGGAAACTGCCAGACTACGAGAATCGTAGCCGTAGCGGGGATAAACCAGCAGCTCGTCGCCCGTTGCTACCTGCCAAAAATACACTTCGTCAGGAGCGGAAATCAGCGTCCGACCGTCGGGAGTGAAGGCCAGAGGACAATTTCCATGCGGGATCGTAAATCGCAACGTGTTATCCGCCAGGTTCCAAAACTTCGTTTCGCTTGGATCGGATGTGAGCAGTCCCTGTCCGTCAGGCGTAAACCGCAACTGTTCGACCAGCCCCTTGTGACCACGGAACGTGCTGATGATCTGCCGGGTTTCGACATTCCAGATTTTTAACGAATGATCGTCCCAGGCGGATGCCAAATGAGATCCGTCGGGTGAGAACTGGATCCCAAGCACTTGCCCTGCATCGCTGCGGAGTGTCGCCATCGTTTGTTGCTTCTCGATATCAAACAGGTCGATCTGTTCTGAGTCGATCGCAGCCAGCCAGCGGCTATCAGGCGAAAACACAACGTCATGCGAATCGGCCCAAGTTCCGATGCATTGTCCCGAATCCACTAGCCAAACACCGATGATCGTTTGGCTACGATTGTCACCGGAGGATCGAGCCATAATCAGATGGCCGCTGGGTGAAAACGCAACCCGATTGACCGAATCCAATTCGACAGTGATGTCGCGAATGGGCGCGGCGAGTTGGATGTTCCACAACTGCAACATCGGACCGCCTCCACCCATTGTGTCACGTTGCCCTGCGGTGGCCAGCACGGTGCCATCGGGCGACAGCGCC
>CAXBHV010000211.1:0-8202 GCA_963974855.1 uncultured Rhodopirellula sp.
ATCCCTTCATCAGCTCGCCCAAGTTTTTCGGCATTGGATTCAGGTAACGCAAATGTGCGTGGCTGACTGAGTGGCCTGCGTTGCGGCAAGTGCGAACGGCCGTGTGGCACGAACCGTAAGTTCCGCCCCACGAGATCACCAATACGTCGCCGCTGGTTTCCCCGTAGACATCTTGGTCAGGAATTCGCTCGGCGATCCGATTGACCTTCGCCGCTCGCGTATCAGTCATGTGTTGATGATTTACCGGGTCGTAGCTAACGTTCCCAGTTCCATCTTCTTTTTCGAGTCCACCGAGGCGATGCATTAGCCCCTCGGTTCCCGGAATCGCCCACGGGCGAGCCAGGTTTTCGTTGCGAGCGTACGGCATGAACGGCTCGTCCGAATCGGATTTCTCAGGATGCGTAATGACAATTTTTGGCAACTTCGCAATATCCGGAATCTTCCATGGCTCGCTGCCATTGGCAATGTAACCGTCCGACAGAATCACAACGGGGCACATGCACTCGGTCGCAATTCGCCACGCTTCCACCGCAACGTCAAAACAGTCGCCAGGCGAACGCGGTGCCAAAATCGGCAGCGGTGACTCGCCATTACGGCCAAACATGCATTGCAGTAAATCGCTTTGCTCGGTCTTCGTCGGCAGCCCCGTGCTCGGTCCGCCGCGCTGAACGTTGATCACAATCATGGGAAGTTCGAGCATCATGCCCAGCCCCATCGCTTCGGCTTTCAGCGCGATACCCGGTCCGCTGCTCGCGGTGACCGCCATCGTTCCACCAAAGGCGGCTCCGATTGTGGCACAGACCGCTGCGATCTCGTCTTCGGCTTGGAATGTCCGCACACCGAAGTTCTTGAAGCGAGTCACTTCGTGCAAAATGTCACTCGCAGGCGTGATTGGATATGTTCCGTAGAACATGTCCTTGCCACTTAGCTTCGATGCAGCGACCAGCCCCCAAGCGAGTGCTTGATTGCCCATCATGTTGCGATAGGTGCCTTTTTCGAGCTCTGCAGCCTCAACTTGATAGCTTTCGCCGAACGCTTCGGTTGTCTCGCCGTAAGCCCAACCGGCTCGCAAGGCAGAAACATTTGCCGCCGCGATATCAGGCTTTTTGCCGAATTTGTCTTCGATGAAACGCAGCGTAGGATCGAGCGAACGGCCAAAAAGCCAGTAAACCAACCCCATCGCGAAGAAGTTCTTGCAGCGGTCGGCGATCTTTTGCCCCAAACCATGAGCCGCAACGGCGTCGCGTGTCAGTGTCGTCATCGGCACCTTGATCACACGATAGACCTCTTCGATCACACTGGCGTCCAACGGATTGGATTCCACTTTGGCGAGCTTGAATTCCTTTTCGTTAAAGCCGTCTTCGTTTGCGATCAGAATGCCGCCTTTGCGCAAATCACCTAAATTAGTGACCATAGCAGCCGGATTCATGACCACGAGCGCATCGAGGTAATCGCCGGGAGTGAAGATTTCTTCGCTGGCAAAGCGGACTTGGAAACCGCTAACCCCGGCACGTGTTCCGCGCGGAGCACGGATTTCCGCCGGGAAATCGGGGAAGGTGGCCACGTCATTCCCCGCCAACGCACTGGTGTTGGTCAACTGGGTGCCGAGTAGCTGCATCCCGTCGCCGGAGTCGCCTGCAAGACGAACGGTGATGCCGGAAACGGTAGAGACGTTTTTTAAGGTGGTCGGAGAGGCCGTCATGAGCTTCGCTGGATGCGTAGAAACGCACCTCCATTGGGAATGGATGTGTTGAGTGAAGATATAGTGTTTGTATCGATCATTCGGATTCGCAAACTTATCCGAATTCTATATTTTGGGCATCGAAACGTAATGTCCACCTCCATGCTTTCTCTGAAAATAAGACAGAAAAGCAGAAAACGAGTTCTCAGCAGCGACATTTTGCCGCCATCGCCTTTCAGAACGACTGCAATTTCTCTGCTCATTGCGTCGATAATAGCTATCCCTTGCTGAAATGCCTGGATTCGGCTAATCTCCGCACTTCGCTTAGCTGCGGCGACTGTCTCTCCGCAGCTTTCTTACTTGTTTTGCCGCTTGCAAGATGGGACGAAGGGCGTGTGTGGTTGCCACTGAAACGTGCAACTCGAATGCCCTGGAATTCGTTTGGCGAACCTTCGCTAACGATTCTCGTAGCCCGCAGACGGTCCACTACTGAAAAGGAAAATTTTCACACAATGTCCGCTCCATCAAGTCCAATTGTTCAAGAAATGATCGAAGCCGGTGTCCATTTTGGTCACCGCACGAGCCTGTGGAATCCGAAGATGGCTCCGTACATCTTCGGTCGCAAAAACCAGATTCACATCATGGACATCCGCGAAACACTTCGCGGTTTGTTGCGAGCTAAAAAATATCTCAGCCAAGTTGCCGCGGGTGGCAGCCTGATCTTGTTCGTCGGTACCAAGCGACAAGCAGGCGAAGCACTCGAAGAGCAATCGCTTCGTTGCGGAATGCCTTTCGTTAGCGAACGTTGGCTTGGTGGCACGTTGACCAACTTCCGCACCATTCGCAGCCGCCTTGGCCGTTTGGAAGAATTGGAAAACATGCGCACCACCGGCGCGATGGATAACTACAGCAAGAAGATGCAATCGGCACTGAACCGCGAGCATCGCAAGATGTACCGCAACTTGAACGGTCTGCGGACCATGAATCGCTTGCCTGAGTGCTTGTTCATCGTTGACCCAGGCAAAGAACGTAATGCGGTTCGCGAAGCAAAACGACTGGGCATTACCACCGTCGCTTTGATCGATACCGATAGCGATCCATCGCAAATCGACTTGCCAATTCCCGGCAACGACGATGGTATCCGCAGCATCGAATTGATCATGAAGCAACTTGCTGACGCGGTTATCGCCGGCAAGGGGCAATCTGCGACCGAAAGCAGCCCACAGCCTCAGCAAACCAAGCCAACTGGCACCGAAGCTGAAATGGTTGCTGCAGCGACTCAGTCCGAAGCGGCTCAAACGCCAGCTACCGAAGGCTAGTTTTTCGAGATGATTTTTTGGGGAGGACCAAATCATTGGCCTTCCCGGGGCGCGGGATCTTTTTCACTAGATCCCCTGACTTTCCGGTAAAGCGATCATTTTCAACGCTGCTGGCGAAGCACACTAGCGTTTCGCGATACGCAGCTTAAGTGCGAAAGCTTTGACCGACTTTTCCCTGCGAGCCTTTCCACCGAGGCAATGGTTCTAAGTAGGGATGATTAAGAAATGGAAACAATCTCGATTCGAGCCCAAAGTCGCTTGATCATAAATGGCGTGAGCCCAAAGCTTGCTGGTAAGAGGAGAGATGATTCTCTCACCGAAAAGTTGCAAGCCTCAATACAAACTGTTTTTTATACGTTGGAGATGAAGAGATGGCTGATATCACTGCGGCAGCGGTGAAGGCGTTCCGTGAGCGTACGGGATTGCCGATGATGGACTGCAAAAAAGCGTTGACCGAAGCCGGTGGCGACGAAGAAAAGGCGATTGAGCTCCTTCGCAAGAAGGGCAAAGCTCTCGAAGACAAGCGTAGCGATCGCGAAACTGCGTTTGGTCGTTTCGGCCTTTATATCGGCACTGACAAAAAAGTCGGCGCGATGGTTGAACTGTTGTGCGAAAGTGCTCCCGTGACCACAAACGAGCAGTTCATTCAGTTGGCTGCGGACTTGGCTCAGCAATACGCGACCGGCCCCGGTGCTGCGAACGCTGAGGAATTGCTTGCCCAAGACTCGCCTTCGCAACCAGGCACCACCTTGGCGACTCAGAAAGAAGACATGTTCAATCGCATCCGCGAAGTCTTCAAAGTTGGCCGTATGATTCGCGTCGACAGCACCTGTGGCGGCTACATGCACCACGCGGGAACGACCGCGGGCGTGTTGGTCGAAATCGAAGGTGGCAACGACGATGCAGCGAAAGACGTTTCGATGCATATCGCCGCGATGCGTCCGGAAAGCTTGAGCAAAGATTCGATCGATCCGGCAGTGGTTGCCAGCGAGCGTGAAGTGCTTCTAGAAGCAGCGATCGCCGAAGGCAAACCACAAAACATCGCCGAAAAGATGGTCGATGGCCGGATGCAAAAGTTTTACGCCGAACGCTGCTTGCTTGAGCAACCGTTTGTCAAAGACGACAAGCAATCGGTTGGCGAATACGCCAAAGCCAACGGCATGACCGTCAAGAATTACTGGCACTGGGTGGTCGGCGAAAAAGTCGACGCGTAACCCAGGCTTTTCAGCCACCGCTACGGTGGCGACTGCAAACCGCGGAACCTCGCTTGTCCCCCATCGGACCGGCGAGGTTTTTTCGTATACTTTCAGGTATGATGGCACCAGCAAAATCGTGATCATTGCGTTTCCAGCCATCCAAAATTAACAACTCACGGTTTCCAACCGTCACCGCATTTCCAAACGCGAAAGTCTCCAACACCATGTCTGACGCTCCCCAGTCGGATGGCTCCGACGCCAAAGCTCCCCTGCACTACAAACGCGTTGTTTTAAAACTTAGCGGCGAAAGTCTCGCTGACTCTGGCGGACGAGGAATCAGCGGTGAAGAGTCGGGCGAAATTGCTCGACAAATTAAATTGGCCCACGACACCGGCTGCCAAATTGCAATCGTCATCGGTGGCGGCAACATTCTCCGCGGAGCTCAATTCTCTGGCAGCAACTCGATGGTCCACGAAGCGACCGCTCATTACATGGGGATGCTGGCCACGATTATCAACTCGCTTGCCATGCAAGACGCATTGGAAGCTCACGGGTTGCAGACTCGCGTGATGTCGGCGATTCCGACGGACAAGATTGCCGAGACGTTCATTCGCCGCCGAGCACTACGTCATTTGACACACGGCCGAGTCGTGATCCTGGCGGCGGGCATCGGCAACCCGTTTGTGACCACCGACACCGCCGCGGCTCAGCGTGCGCTTGAGATCGAAGCCGACGTGGTGCTCAAAGCCACTCGCGTCGATGGTGTCTACAGTGACGACCCCGAAAAAAATCCGCACGCTGTACTTTACGAGTCGTTGACCTATGCCGAAGTCATGGAAAAAAACTTACGCGTGATGGACGCCACCGCGATCGCATTGTGCAGCGAACACAAAAAGCCAATCGTCGTCTTTAATTTCAAAAAGAACGGAAACATCGTTCGAGCAATCTCCGGCGAAAACGTCGGGACATGGATTGGCCCTGAAAAGATTAAGTAGACGCCGCAGCAGATTCACTTTACAAACCCTAATCTTCCCCGTTACTCAATTCCCAAGGATGCAAGATGTCCAGCGATGATGTGCTTCTCGATGCCGAAGAACGAATGGATAAAGCAATCTCTGTTCTCAGCCATAACTTGTCCGGAATCCGCACAGGACGTGCGAACCCAGGCTTGGTGGACTCTTTGAAAGTTGATGTTTATGGTTCGTCAACTCCGCTAAAGCAGCTTGCTTCGATCGGAACGCCCGAACCTCAGCAAATCGTGATTCGCCCCTACGACGCGGCCACGATCAAAGAAATTGAAAAGGCAATCGTAGCTGGCGACCTTGGACTGAACCCGCAAAACGACGGACGCATCATTCGCCTGAACGTGCCACCGCTATCGACCGAAGTGCGAAAGAAAATGGTCGCGCGGATCAAGGAATTGTCCGAAGAATCCAAGGTCTCGATTCGCAACATTCGTCGCGATGCTAACAAGGCAATTGATAACGCCGAAAAGGCGAAAGAAATTTCCGAAGATGATCGCGATCGCTTGAAGGAAGATGTCCAAGAATTGACCAAGAAATTCGAAGCGCAAGCGGCCGAACTCGCGAAGAATCGCGAGTCCGAAGTGCTCGACAGCTAGCATCTTTGGGTTTCCGCCTGATGCCAGCAAAATTTGCTGGTTTTAGTAGTCGTCGGATTTTAGTAACGGTGCGGCTTGCGGGCTGTTGATTTACGAGCTGTTGATTTAATCGAAATGTAAACCGTAGTAGTGAGCCGTGGGCCGTAAGGCACCGGGTAATACGTGGAACCCGGCCGCTCACGCGCGAGCGGCTCACTAAATCAACAGCCCGCAAGCCGCCCGGTCGAATTTGAGTGTTTTTGCTCGCTGCTGCCGGATGGCTCGCGGCGCTGACGCTGCGATCGTAGATGCCAATGGGCTCGCAGTCTGCCGCTGCGAATGTGAATATTTCGGGCGGCCGCCCGAACTTCGCAAGCAAATGGAGCAGAATCTGCTATCGCGATCCCAGCAAAATAACGGCGACCCACGCGAATTGAGCGGATTCGGAGGATAGAATGAGAAGACGGGCTTCGAGCCAATACGTCCATTCCGATTCCTCTTCACGCCCCCGGCCCACGCTCAGTGTGTTCAATGCCCTTATCTCTAATTTGCCCTCGCTGTAGTAAGTCGGTATCGGTTCCCGATAGTTCGGCAGGACTGCGAGTATCTTGCCCTCATTGCGCTCAAGCGTTTCTGGCGCCGGGACTGAGCGCGACGGCATCCGACGATGCTGATGATTGGTTGACTCTGGACACCGATCCCGTCCCCACAGACAAGCCGACGACGCTTAAAACCGCGGAACTCAGCCCTCATTTGCCCTCCTCCGCTCGCCCATCGTCCGACGCGTTGCCGCGTCCATCGGCTGCTGGCGGAACATCCCCCAAACCCGCACCGAGCGGGAAATCGCAGCCACCTCGATCGATCTCGCCCGAGGAAGATGCGCTGCTAGCCGAGTTCACTTCCGAACTGGATGAATTTACCTCCGCGATCGAATCGGTGCCCAAGCCAAAGACCGGGGGAAGTGGGGGCGGTGATCCTTACGGGCTTCGCCCGCCGTTATCAAAACCACCCGTCGGCACGCCTCGCCCAGTACCGGCGCGACCAGGTAGCGACGATGAAGTGATCGAACTTGGTGACGAGAATATCGTTGACGACGAGATGGACCTCGCAGCAGAACTAGGAACAAAAAAGACGCCCGTCGAATATGCCACCGAATACCGCGTGCAATGTCTGACCTGCGGATCACAGCGAATGGTCCAGGCTAGCCAAGCTGGAAAGACGATCACGTGCAACGATTGCCATTCGCCCATTCGTGTTCGCCAGCCGCCACGCGTGCCCAAAAAAGTCGTGATCGATATTGAAAACGCCGCGACGTTTGCATTCGAGGCTTCTCAGGTTTCGTCGTCCGATCGGCGATCCGATCCCTACCGTAAATCAGCGCAACAGCTACTTGACGAGGCATCGCGAGTCGAAGCGACCGTCCAAAAATATGACGAAGACATTCCCAGCATCAGCGGATGGTTAGCCAGTATCTTTGGCATCTTTCGCGACGTCGGAGTGCTCGCACACTGGGTAGCGTTATCTCTTGTCGCATCCGTGCCAGCGATCATTGCCTTGGCGTCAGAGGTTCGTGTTCTACAAATTGCCTTGGTCCCCGCGGGAATCGTATTCGGGGTGGTGGTTGTCAGCTGTGGCTACGCAATATTGCAATCCATTGCCAACGGGGAAGACAAGGTCAGTGAGTGGCCCGTGTTTGATCCGATGGGTTGGCTTGAAAACCTAATCGTCGTGTTTTCAGCCGCGGGGTTCGCGATTATCCCTGTTTACGGCATCGCCCAGTTTGTGTTCGGCCAGTCATTGATTACCGCCGCGCTCACGATGTTGTCGTTGTACACGTTTTTTCCGTTTGTGTTGTTGTCGATGCTGGATGCCAACAGTCCGCTGACGCCGTTTTCCGCCGAGGTGGCCCGTAGCGTGACGCGAGCACAAGAGGCGTGGGGCGGCCTTTATTTCACCGCGGCCATTATGTTTTTCGCACTTTTCTTGACCTATGCCGTCTCCTCGACAATGCCTTCTCCGGTGGCCGCAGTCGGTGGCATCTTCCTGACTGTTGCGATGGCGTTTGTTTACTTTGCAATGATTGGCCGCTTGGCGTTTGCGATTGGTCAAGAAGTAAGTGAACCACCCAAGAGCAAGACAAAAGACGAAGAAAAGTAACTGCTTAGTCAAAACCAACGCAAGTTTAAGTGCGAATATTTACTGATGCCAAAGATGGCCCCCTACCCTAACGGCGATACGGAACCGGTGGCGACCGAGTTGCCCCACGCGTCGGTGCCGATTGGCAATGTATTTGGCCGACGGTTGGCATTGTCCTATTGGGTGCTGTTTGCCACCGCCGCGATCGCGGGAGTGATCGCCATTTTGGGAACTGGGGCAGGAAACCGCGACCTCACCCTCGCAACCCTG
>CAXBHV010000212.1:0-8202 GCA_963974855.1 uncultured Rhodopirellula sp.
CTTCCGCTACGTTAAAACACCACAAAACACGGCATAAAAATGCTTCACAGCGTTTCCCAAAACGGCTAACAAAATCAGCAGTCTCCCAAGTTGGTGCAGAGGTGGCAGAAAAATTGCGCAACAAAGATCACAACAACCCCAAAGATTTAGCGGTCCAGGATAAGGCCGAACTGTCTTTCATGTCGAACTCAAAAATCGAGGCAATGCGTCAGCGTGTCTCTACACACTTTTCTTCTCTATCGGATCAATGCAAGTCGCTGAGACACGCGTCTGCGGGGGCGGCGAAAATGGCACAAAACTTGCTAATACGCTGCATAATTTGAATATTTTGATAGTGAAGAAGACCTGCATTGTCTTCCTCGAATCGGTCTGCTTACTGTTGCTATGCAAGAATCACCACCTCGCTCTCCCTCCAATCCTCGATCCGAGCGAAACCAGGACCTGTATGTCGTCGGGGTTGGTGCCTCAGCAGGCGGTCTGGAAGCTTTAGAGTCGTTTTTTCAGCATCTGCCTACAAAAAGTGGGATGGCTTTCGTTGTCATTCAACATCTGTCCCCCGATTTCGAAAGCCACATGGACGAGCTGATTTCCCGGAAAACGAAAATTCCGGTGCATCAGGTTCAGGATGGAATGCAGGTGAACGCTGATTCCATCTATCTGCTGCCGGCAAAAATGGAAATTTCCGATGGGCGATTGAGACTAACGCAGCGCAAACCTGACCGGGGTTTCTCGCATCCGATTGACAAATTCTTTTGCTCGCTTGCCCAAGACTACGGCCCCCACTCTATCGCGGTGGTCTTGTCTGGCACCGGCAGTGATGGCTCGCGTGGTATTCGCGAAATCCATGAATCAGGCGGGCTGGTCATCAGCCAGGATGAAGCGTCGGCAAAGTTTGATGGGATGCCCGTCAGTGCTCAAGAAACTGGTGTGGTCAACCTGGTTTTGCCACCCCATCAAATGGCATCCACTTTGGTGCGCTACACTCACGGTGAAATCAGCCGAGACGAACTGAACGTGCATCAACTTTCGGCAAATTCTCTCGACGGCATCGAGCGGATTTTCCAGCTACTACAGCAAACGTTTGGAATTGATTTTTCGATGTACAAATCGTCCACGGTTGGACGGAGATTGCAACGTCGATTTGACATGCTTCGCATCCACACGATTGAAGACTACGTCGCGCACCTCGAGAATCACCCGAATGAATTAAGCAATCTGTATCGCGACTTATTGGTCGGGGTGACTCAGTTCTTTCGTGATCCCGAAGCCTATGCGACCCTGGCCAAGGAAGTGATTCCGAAGATCTTTGCCACGAACGAAGAATCCAAGATGATCCGTGCCTGGGTCGCCGGTTGTGCCTCCGGTGAAGAGGCCTATTCAATTGCGATTTTGATGGACGAAGAACGCCGCAAGCGAAACGTGAGATGCGACATCAAGGTCTTTGCCACCGATGCACATCCATCTTCGATTCAGATTGCGGCAAAAGGCATTTATCATGCTGACGCTCTCGCACAGATGTCGGATGAACGCATTAAGCACTACTTCCGTCGTGATCACGACTACTACCAAGTCAGTCCTACGCTGCGTCAGATGATCGTGTTTGCCCCCCACAATGTCATTAATGACGCTCCGTTTACTCAGATGGATTTGGTGACCTGTCGCAATCTGTTGATTTATTTGCAAACCAATCCGCAAACCAAGGCTCTCTCGCTTTTCCATTTCGCGTTGAAGTCCGGTGGAACTCTGTTTCTCGGCCCCAGCGAGTCCCCTGGTGAACTGAGCGATGAATTTTATGTGATCGATGCGCATTGGCGTATCTATGCGAAACGCCGTGATTTGCGGATGCCGCCGGGCACCGACCTGCCGCTGAATCCACGAAACGAGAAGCTTTCCACGCTTTCGCTCATTCCGACGTCTCGCCAAAGCAATCGAGTGGATTCGAAATTGTTGGGGATCTACGACGAACTGTTGAACCAGAAAATGGGATGTAGCATCCTGGTGGAACAAGGCGGCCAGATTTTACATGTGTTCAGCGGCGCAGAAAAACATCTTGTCTACGGAGCCGGTCGCCCCAGCACTCATATTCTCGACGCAATTCACCCGCGATTCAAAGCGTCATTGTCGGCGGCACTGCATCACGCTGCGAAGAAGCGCGGCATTGTCAGTTTCAAAGTTGCATCGGTGCAGTCCGAATCTGAATCCACCGACTTGCAGATCTCCGTGGAACCCATTGGAAAACCACAGTCGAGCCTTGGCAATTTCTTGATCTCTTTCTCAGAGGTAGCGAAAGACAAACCTTCATCGCAACCCGACGCACTGCCCGATGTCGCCGACTCGATGGCCGATGTCAAAAAAGACCGTGTCACCTATCTCGAATCAGAATTACAACAATCTCAAGAAAATCTGCAAGCGACCATCGAAGAGATGGAAACGTCGAATGAGGAATTGCAGGCCGCGAACGAAGAACTCGTCGCGTCCAACGAGGAACTGCAAAGCACAAACGAGGAATTGCATAGCGTCAACGAAGAACTGTATTCGGTCAACGCGGAACACCAACGACGTGTTGTTGAGCTGGCCGAAGCCAATGCGGACATGGACAATTTGTTAGCAACGACTCGGGTTGGAGTTGTTTTTCTTGACCGCGATTTTTGCATCCGAAAATGCACGTCTCCGATTGCAGAATTGCTGAAGATTAGCGATTACGACATCGGCCGTCCGATCAGCGATTTCACGCATCGATTGCGTTACGAACCACTGCTGGAAAACCTGCAATTCGTAATGCAGACTCGAAATGAGTTTGAAACAAAAGTTCGCTACCAAGGAAACGAATCCTACTTGCTTCGAATTGTTCCGTATATAACCGAGGGTGATGTCCAAGGCGTTGTGCTGACGTTGATTGACATCACCTCACTCAGTGCCACCCGAGACCAACTCGAGCGTTTCAAGTTCATGACTGAAACGGCGAACGATCTCGTATTCTTAATCGATCGTCGCGGCCGCTTTCTATATGTGAATCCATCCATGGGCGATTCGCTCGGCTACGAACGTAACGAACTGCTTAAGCTGAGCTTGATGGATATCCAGTGCGATTTGACCGATGCCGATTTCGGCAGTTTGTTCAAGGATGCTGCCCAACATGCGATTAAGCCATTCCAAGCGGATTGGAAACGAAGTGATGGAACATTGCTGCCGATTGAAATGAGTGTCGCGAGCATCCAAATTGAAGGCGAGCATTTCCTTGGCGGCAATGTTCGCGATGTCACCGAACGGCGTGCCTTTGAACTCGAAATGAGACTGCAGCATCTCGCGATCGAGGCGACGCTGAATGGGATCGTCATCACCGATGCAACGGCCCCTGACAACCCCATCACCTACGCAAACCCGGGTTTCATGAATCTGACGGGATACGATCGCGACGAAATCGTGGGCCGGAATTGTCGTTTCTTGCAAGGTTCGGATACCGATCCCAAATCGACTGCTAAATTGCGTTCGGCGATCTCTAATGGCGAGTCTTGCCAGATCACGATTTGCAACTATCGCAAGGACGGCACCCGATTTTGGAACGACTTGCAAATCACTCCGTTGTTTGACGAGCGTGGTCGATTGGTCAATTTCGTGGGCGTGCAAAATGACATCACTGAGCGAATGGAGGTGCAAGAAGCCTTGCAAGAAGCCAACCGCGAAGCCAAGGCGGCAAGTGATGCAAAGAGTTCATTCATGGCCAACATGAGCCACGAATTGCGAACCCCTATGACTGCAATGCTCGGGTTCGCTGACATGTTGACCGAGGAACTCAATGACGAACCATCACTGGAAAAAGTAACGACGATTAAACGAAACGGTGAATACCTGCTCGCTCTGCTGAACGATATTCTCGATCTGTCCAAAATTGAATCGGGCAAGATGGAGATTCATCCACAAACATTGAACATTCGCAATTTGCTTGGTGAAGTGCAGGAATTGATGCTTGTTCGTGCAACGGAGGAAGGCATCCCGCTGACGTTCGATTGGAGCCCCGAGTGTCCTACTGAAATTACCGCCGACGCGGTCCGAGTGCGACAAGTCTTAGTCAACTTGATCAGCAACGCATTAAAGTTCACCGACCACGGGATCGTTCGTGTCGAAATTGGCTTGAACCAAGAATCGATTCCCCCCTCGATCACGATCGCTGTGCGCGACACCGGGATCGGAATCCACGAGAGCCATTTGTCGGAATTATTTATCCCGTTTAGTAATTCCGGAACGGCACGACGGCGACGTTATGGCGGCACTGGATTGGGATTAAGCATCAGCAAGCGGTTAGCCGAAGAGATGGGCGGCACGATCACGGTACAAAGTGAACTAGGCGTCGGAAGCTGTTTCACGTTTGCGCTGCCGCTGACCGCTGACCAAGTTCTTAAAAAACTAACGTTGGTGGTCGATGACACGTCCAACCAAGAGGATGAACCAAGACGATCCACATTTCCCAAATTTAGTGCACGCGTCCTGCTGGCCGATGATCGCCGCGATATTTGGCGAATTGGCAAGTATTTTCTCGAAAAATGTGGCGCCGATGTCACGGTCGTTGAAGACGGATTGCAGGCCGTCGAGGAGACACAACGCGCTCAAAAAGATCAACGTCCGTTCGATGTGATCTTGATGGACATGCAAATGCCCGTGATGACAGGACAAGAAGCCGTTGCGGAAATCCGTGAACTTGGTTTTAAAACTCCCATTATCGCATTGACTGCGGACGCGATGGACGGCGAGCGAGAAGCATGCATCGCGATGGGCTGCGACGACTATTTCCCTAAACCAATCGACGGGGTGAAGCTAATGAATCTTGTCGCGTTCTACCTCGAAGAAACTCGCTGAGTTTCTCTTCCTCTACAAAAGAATCCTTCATTGAACTCTACAAAACGCTATTCTCGCATTGCAGTGATCATCGCTGTGGCCATCGTCATCATCGCGGTCGTGGTTTTGGCATGGCAAGGGCGATCGATTGAACACTTGGCATCGGGGCAACAGCAGCACAGCTTCGTGGTTGATTGTGACTTCGACAAATTCCGCCAAATCATGGTACGCAAAAATGCGACCGCCGCGATCGTCGGACACTCCGGAATGAAACTGCTCGACGAACGCATCGAAGACGTGAATCTCGATACGTCCAAAGACGACCGACCGCTACTGAATGCGATTCGTGGCATTTCCAAGACCGAAGTCTCTGCAGTCAAAGAATTGACCGTGCAGTTGGACGATCCAACTCTCGAAGCCACCGAGCTTGTGCTTGAGCAAAACGCCGACATTCAACCTGACCACATTGACGTCAGCACCGTCTCGAAACGCCCCGCCGGACGTCTCGAACACTACCAAACCACGTTTGATGCACGGCCTGACGCTGAAGGCACACGTATCAACCTGACTGTCGAACTAAAGGTCCTTGTAAAAGTCCCGAAATTCTTCAAACATCGCGCCGATGCAGGAGTCCAGCAAGCGGCCGATGATGCGATTACGGATCAGTCAGCGGCAATCGAAGAATTCATCGCGAAACACGCGGATGAAAGGATCATTTTGCCCGATTTAAATCGAGGCAATTGAAATTGATCTTGACTGGAAGTCTGTCGTTTACGTTCGATAAATTCGAGGCAGCGAACCAAGCGGGTCTCAAAAAAACGCGTCCAGTTGGCGATGAACTCCTTCGCAGGAATCAACGCCAACTGAACACGTAACTTGAAGTGCAAACGGCATGCGACGCGTGGTGAGCGTAACACTCCCACGCATTTACTTTATTTGGTTTGCTTCTTGGTCTTGGTCTGTTTCGAATCCGCAATCAAAATCACGCGGTCTCCGACTTTGACAGGAACACCGGTGACCGTCACCTTGCTGCCCTCTTTCAGATTTTTAGCAGTAGCGGGATCGCCCATGTCGACGGTCAGTTTTTTGCCGTCTTCGGTATCCAGCTTCACGACTAAATGCTCTTTGCCTTTGACGTTTGCTTTGCGAGTCGACTGAACGGTTCCGCTAAAGCGGCGACCGGTTCGCATGATTCTCGTTGTTTGCCACGGCGTTCGAGTGTCGTTGCGACCAACACATCTTTATTGCCTCGCTTGACAACCGGTCCATATGCGGTGAACGCATCGCCAGCGAACAATTGCAACGAAGTGCCACCATCACCAAAGTCGACCCACATCGATTTACCGTCGTCCGTCTTCGCATTGACCAACAGACTCATCTCACCAAGTCGCTTGACCATCTTTGTTTCCTCGACGGTCCCCGAGACCTTGTAGGCCTTGCCGCTCAGTCCTTTTTGTGTGGACTGGGCAACGTTGCTCTTGTGCACGGCGTTCTTGCCAGCAAGCTGACTAAAGTCGTAAGTGTCGTACATACCGTCGCCATCATCGTCGCGGTAGGTCGCGTAACTGTCGTTCAGATAGTCACCATCGGTGTCGTGGTATCGCGACATGCTTTCGTAAGTGCCGTCGCGGTCGTTGTCTTGGTAGGTGGCGTAGCCGTCATCGAAGTCTTCGCCGTAAAACTCTTCTGCCGACACTGTCTCGTCGTCGTTATCGCTGTCCGAACTGGTTTGCTTGTCGTAAAAATCGAAGCGTTCATCGTCCCATCGGCCAATCGCTTCGTCGGTCGGATTGTAGTCGTTGCCATCAAACCACTCGCTGACGTCGTACCAAGCGTCGTCCTCGTAGCGTGATCCAACGTCACTCGCTTCGCGATTAGATTGAGCGGCAGCAGTCGAAATCATCATCATCGGCAGCACACATGCTGCTAGTTTCCGAATCGTCATTGTCTTTTACTCCAGTGATAAGGGTAGTGTTGCACAGCGCGTGCACAGTCGATTCCTTCCCCACTCGCGGAACGAGTCGCAAGATGAAGATAAAAGAACGGTGGCAAATGACGTGCCGAAAGGTGCGAACAATGCGATCCGGGACACAGACCTCGGATCGCACCGGAGCTCTGTTCAGTGACCGACCAGGGTGTTCAAAACAACCCCCACTTCTGCAACAGCAAAACACACACAGTCAGTGCCTGTGCCCCTTTTATTGACTCTGTATACATTCCAGCGCGACATCGCTTGACGACCACCTCTCACATCACGCTGACACTGTCTAAACCACTAAAAAGTCAGCTGCAATTTTTCAGTAAACTCCCCTGACCAATTGCCGCCGATGCGGTTTTCACGGCATAAACCCACCTTTTTCTTGCGACTTGGCAACCAGTCGGCATGATCGTTGCATTTTTTCTCACAGCATCGGAAGTTCCGAAGTGATCTTCGAGATTGCGTCCCATAACCTTATCAACCTTATCACAGGAGAAAAAATGATGACTAAGAAACGTATGCTATTGGCGAGTCTGATCGCGGCCAGCTATTGTGCGATGCCCAGCGCAAATGCTGACGAACATGCCTCCCGCTTCTACGAAGACGATGCCTGGTACGACGTCAGCGAGTGGTTTGACGGCAACGACTACAACCCGACCGACGAAGCGATCGGACGTTGGGATAATGAAACGTTCGAATACTCCGACAACCGATCCAGCACGGATCAAGACAACGATGACATCAACGACCGGGAAACAAATTACGGCGATTACGGTTACGCCAACGACACGAATCGGTCCAACACATCATCTGAATCCAACGCATCGTCGGATGACAGTTGGTTTTATGACTACTATGATGATGGCTCGAGCCAACAGTCAAACCAAAACGGAATGACTTGGTTTTCGCTCTACCAAGATACGAACGACGACGGCGTCTACGACAGCTATACCCGCTATCGTGACACCGATAATGATGGCATCTACGACGCTTTCACCTTTTACAGCTTTGATTCCTCGGGCGATCAAAACCAGAAAGGGAAATCGGAAGCTCAAAATAAACAGAAGGAACTGAGTTCGAAGACCGAGCAAATTTCGGGCAAAATTGACCGCATCAAAACCGTCGACGTCCGAGGCCGCGACCACATCGTGGCGTTTGTCAGAGGCGACGACGGCAAGGCGACTCCGGTTGACCTCGGTGTTAAACAAGACTCCAGCACGTTGTCCCAAGGCGACAAACTGACTGCTAGCGGACACCGCATGAAAGTCGGCGACAAGTCGATCTTGATCGCAACCAAGGCGAAAACGAAGTCGTCGGACTTGACCATCGATCGCAATGGTCGCAAATACACCGGCAAGGTGTCCAGCACTCGCGAGGTCAATGTGCAAGGA
>CAXBHV010000213.1:0-8178 GCA_963974855.1 uncultured Rhodopirellula sp.
CAGACTGGCACATTCAAACTGGTATGCGACATGGGAGGCAACAGCGTCCACGTCGACTCGTCGACACACCGACTGTGCCTAGTCGGGACCGTCCGCGCCATTTCGCTGATCAGCACCAGTGGCGACTTCTATTTCTGGGTGCCGGCCAGCGTGGCCGAGTTCGGTGTCAAAATCTATGGCGCTGGCGGGGAACGTGTCAACGCAGCAGTCTTCGACCCTGCGGGCACGCAGGTATGGGCGAAGCAGAATATCGACATCCCAACGTTGTACGAAGGCACACCTCGCACGCCCGACAAGGACGAAGTCTGGCGAGTTCGGATCGGCAAACCCACCGATGGAGCGTTCGAGGACAATTACATCGAACTGCGCGGCGTGCCAAACGTGCTAGCGTACACTCCCGAGGCACTGCTGAAACCAAAATGATCGACGCTAACTGGACTAGCCTAGTTTGATGAGCCGTTCGGGCGAAGCGGTCGGCGATAGTCGCCGACCGCCTAGTCGATACGATTGTACCCTATGTAATTTGCTATGCTATCGACTGCCACACTGCTTTGGCCGGCCGATGATGCAACTTTCCAAGAGCGACTTGAATATGAAGCGACTTATTATCTGTTTTGCTTTTTTTCTACTCAGCGGTATCTCACTGGGATCGGAGCCACGGCCCAATATTGTTTTTGTGCTGGCCGATGATCTGGCGCAAGGAGATCTGGGGTGCTATGGCCAGAAATTGATCCAGACGCCCAACCTCGATCGCATGGCAGCCGAAGGGACACGTTACACACAGGCTTACTCAGGTTCCAGCGTGTGCGCACCCTCACGGGCTTCGCTGGTGACCGGGCTGGACATGGGACACTGCCCCATTCGTGGGAATTATGAGTTGAGAACTGGATCCAAGTTTGGTGCGGGTCAACTTCCCCTGCCCGCCGCGACAGTGACCGTGGCTCAGTTGCTAAAATCATCCGGCTACGCGACGGCCTGTATGGGCAAATGGGGGATGGGACAGTTTGACACCACCGGCAGCCCGCATAAAAAGGGCTTTGATCATTTCTTTGGTTACAACGGCCAAGTTCACGCGCATAGCTATTTTCCAACCTACCTCCACGATGACGAATCACGCATCGAACTGCCAGAAAACAATGACAATGCTAAGAAAACTTATGCCGTCAAGCTGATTCAAAACGACATGCTCCGATGGGTTGGCCAGCAACGCTCGAAGCCTTTCTTTCTATTCTACGCGACCACTTTGCCGCATGGAAAATATGAAATCGATGACCTTGGCATCTACGCGAGGCAAAAGGATTGGACAGAGAAAGAACGTGCTTACGCGGCGATGGTCACTCGGTTGGATACTGACATGGGACAGTTATTCAGCTTGTTAAAAGAAATGCAAGTCGACCAAAATACGTTGGTGATTTTTGCGGGGGACAACGGCTCCTCATTCGCCCCCGATTCAGCGATTGGAAAGCGATTTGATCAATCAATGGGCGGAACCTTGCGTGGCTTTAAGCGTAGCATGTACGAAGGCGGTTTGCGTCAGCCAGCGATCGCGAGGTGGCCAGGCGTGGTGCCTGCCGGTCGTGTCAGCGATGAGCCCTGGGCGTTTTGGGATTTCCTCCCCACTGCCGCTGAACTTGCCAACGCAACTTTGCCAGCGGACATTCACATCGACGGAGTCTCACTGGTTTCCTATCTGAAGGGTGGTAACGCGCCGGCTCGTGATTACTTTTACTGGGAACTTCATGAACGAGCGCCCAAGCAGGCAATTCGATTTGGAAACTGGAAGGCGGTGCGCAACCGTATCGGCGCGTCGATTGAATTATACAATTTGGAATCGGATACCGCCGAAAGCGATGATGTGGCGAACCAAAACCCGGAATTGGTTGCCAAAGCGGAACAGCTGATGGACAAAGCCCGCGTCGAGAACGAGAACTTTCCGTGGGTTCCCAAGCGGTGACGAATGAAACAGCCTCCTGAAGTGTCTAAGAATAAAACATCAAATTGGCAGCCAACGAATCTGGAAATCCATCATCGTTAAAATCGCCAACCGTGATCCATTTTGCAAACTAAGTGTTGTTGTCGAACGCAACACAGGTGACCTCAAAAAATTTGCCGTCTAGGTTTCGGAACAATCGATTGGGTGGCGACTTTCGCGACGGCACAAAAAAACGGACGTGACCTAGGCAGTCACGTCCGTCATCATTTGGCATCAAACTTTGCTGGCTCAAAGCATCGTAACCGAAACTAGAACTCCGCTTCGATCGTCTCTGAGCTCGCGAGGGTTCCCAATGCTCCCCACAATCCGTAGGGACTTTTCATGCCCACTCCATCGTTGGCAGCCATACCGTTTCCTGGATTGGCTCGCCCGAATGGAACATGACTCTGATCGCCCGATTCAATCGATTCGGTGATGAATTTCACGGCTCCATCGCCCATCAGCACATGGCATCCTCCCTGGTGACGGCTAGCGGCAGAGTAGATCCCGAAATTTCCCTCACCGCGGCATACGTTGTAGCCGTTTGGTGCGCGAATGGTGACGAAGGCTGTGTACGTTTGCCGACCATCACTCCATCGACGTCCGCGTTGGTGATTCGGATCACCATCCCAGTTAGCCGTAGTCGACCAAAAATTTGGTCTATTGGGGTCAATTACTCCACTGGTTTCGTAAGAGTTTGGCGAAACGGAGGCAACGTTACCGTCTCGGTGGATACTACTAAAGATTTCCTTTTGGCCATTTCCGACAACAATTTCACCGCACATGATCGTGTTGGAAAGACCGTCGAGGATATCACGGAAACCGGTAAAGCTTCGTCCATGAAAAGTTCCACGAGCCCAGCGATTGCCGGCTTCAGCGCCCCAGGTACCATCGCCACTTGAGGTACCATCGTCACGTTTACCATTGTGGTGCTGCTCAAAGAATGCGTCCCCTTCGCAGGCAGCGTAATTCGTGAATGCCACGCGTTCCGCAGTGGGCTGAGTCGGGTCGCTCGGACAGCGATACGAATTGACTTGCGTTACCCATGGACGGTAATCAGCGTACCAAGGCCCCGGCCCCATAGGAGGCCAGACTGGATTTCGTGCCGAACCATCTCGGTTGATGTTGCTGGGATTTGAAATCTGTTCCCAGAGCGACTGCTGCTCGATAAACGGCAGCGTTCCAACAAGAAACGAAAGGTTAAAGCGATTGCTTTCTCCACCCAACGCGTACGAACCACCACGCTGCATGGGTAGCTTGTCGTACGCGGAGTGATAGTTGTGCAGCCCTAATCCCATCTGTTTAAAATTATTACTGCAACTCATGCGGCGTGCAGCTTCCCGGGCAGCCTGGACCGCTGGAAGTAGCAAGCCCACCAACACACCGATAATCGCGATGACTACCAGCAGCTCGACGAGGGTAAAGCCCCGCCTCAATTTAGAATTCATTTAATCATAACCTTACAATTAGAAGAATAGACGAAGCAGTGAATGGGTTAGCGTGGTTAGACTACGCATAGCCCGAACATAGTGGAGGATAACAAACCGCTGTGGCGTTGTCAAATTTCCTGGTCGAACTCACGGTATTATGTTTCACAGGAGGACGGGACATACTCAAAAAAATACGAATAAAAGACAGGTTGCTGCGGCTGACAACTTGCAATCAAGTACCTTTGAATCAGCCAAGATACGCAGCTCGCGAAACAGAATAGAACGGCGAAAGGCAGGTTTTGTTAATGAAGGATTAACTTCCGTATTGCTTTTCATGCTCCGCTTTCATTTGGGCCTCGTAATCTTCTCTCGCTTTGATCTCATCCTGCGTCACCGGTGGCGCCGAATCGGCATCGTAGCTGGTGCCTTCGTTGGAACCGCAACCAGTTAGTGAAATTGTCATTACAAAAAGAGAAAGCAAAAGCATTGAACAACGAATCATAAATATTTCCTCGGGATGGTTGACCTTGGAAGGTCGCAGTTTAAGCAGACCGAAACGGCATGGGAAACTTCGCTCGAGCAAAATCCACCGAATGTAATTGATACACAAAATAGTGTTATGGTGTATATGATCGCAATGGAGATCCCTGGTGTCAAGCAGACAATCGTTAAATCATTCTCGCAGGTAGATCGGTCGGTGATTGCGTTGCTCTAAAAGGGCTCGCACGCGAGGGAAATCAAAGTGTCCGTTTTCGTCAACCAGGACCTCGGGGTGCGGCTGGATTTCCGCGTTTTTGTCGATCAATTCAATTGATCGATTGAACATTTCCATTCGCTCCCGGGCGGGCGCGAGCGGGTCGCTTTCCAAAGTGCGACGCTGAGGCAACGTTTGCAGCGATCGTCCAGCAACAATGCGAACGGCATCATAAGGATCATTGAGGCCGAGCAAGAGAAACGGTTCCATCCAGTCTGTTCCCGATGCTTGCTGAGCAGGTTGCCATCCCAATGCAGCGACCTGCACCACCCGCTGTGCCGCGTCCCCGCGGAGCAGGTGCGAGACCGATGTCGAGACCGGTTTTGCGTCTTCCAGCTGCTCTTTGATGTCAAATTCCTGTCCATACCAATCGCTCAGTTTCTGGCTGACCCAATCAAACGTTTTATCGAGGTGACAGAGCGAACAGGCGTCGGGCCGGTCGCTCGTTCGGCTGGCATGAATTGACGGGCTTGAGATTTGGTGGCTGCGGATGGTTTTAAGCAATCCGTAGGTGGTGTGTGGCATGTGGCAGTTCATGCAGCGACTGCCCTCGGATTGCACTGCGTGATGCGTGTGTTCAGCAATGTTATCTTCGTATTCCTGATGGCATTGGAGGCAAGCTAAATCGCCTCGCATCCCAGGTTTTAATTGATCGTCACGCCATTCGTTGACATCCCTTTCTGCGGACGGGTGCATGGTGTGGCATGACAAGCACGTCATCTCGCCTTTTTGGAAACAGGGCGATTCGATCAATCCGTTGTATTCGCGGCCCGCAATGCGAGGGGTCCCGTCGGACCAGAAACCGCTGCTGAGTTCTTCCATCGACGACCATCGCTGAAACGTTTCTGTATCTCGAAATTCTGGCGTGGCACGAACAACGCGTGAGAACCCGACTTCGCTGAGTAATTCGCCGGGCCGAAAGGGATTGCCATTGCGACTGTAATCAGACTGACTGACGACATCGTAGTCAGGAATAAAAATACTGTGACACTGTCCGCATACGTCGGCGGAAGCCTGCGTGGAAAGGTTGCCTGGATTGACGATCCTGTCTGGCAGTTGGCTCGCGTGGTCACTGTCGAGATCCGCAAGAGAGAGAATAACGGACGGATCCGAGGCATGTTTGTGTGCGTGCCCCGCGCCCTCGCCATGGCATGCCTCGCAGGCAATTCCGAATTCGCTGACTCGAGTATCCCAGTCTTCAGTGAGTTCGTTGAACCCTTCGGTTGGATGGGTGGCATGGCAGCGACTGCAGGTGCGATTCCAAGTCCCGAGTTCGAGGACGTTGGAGTGAACGCTGGGCCGCAAAAAACTGGACTCACGTGGTATCCAACGCTGCTCTTCTTTCAAAAACACGATATCCAGTTGGCCCGGCGTGCCATGCACATCCGTCTCGTACCAGAATACATGCAAATGATGAGACCCGGTCATCAAAACAAGTCGGCGACTTTGGACTTGATTCCCCACCAAGGGATCAGGAAAGCTGACCTGGAAATGGTCGCCGTTCTGTTCGAAAACATAGGTTTTGTCGTCGATGGTGACCGTTTGGTTAATGATCGCATCGGGTGCGGTTTTCTCGTTGACTTGCTGAGTCATCGTCCTGTGATAGGACGAGTGCCATGATTGGTGAGCCTCTGCATGACATTTTTGGCAGGTCGTTGAGCCGACGAATCCGCTTCCGATTTCACTCTGAGGTCCCAAACCCGCGGCCGTAAGCGTTAAGAGGGGGTTGCTCTGCTGCCCATCGATTCCGCTCGTACCGAAATCACGTTGGATGCTGGAGGAAAAGGTCGGATCGGATTCGGCAGCAGACACGTTGCCTTGAACCGGTGGGGAAACGCGGGGCGATGCCGTGGACCGAGGCATCGCCTCTGTTGCTGGCGTTGACTCCGACAAAATGAAACGAATGCCGATTGCCAAGAAAAGCAGCAGGGCGCCGAACGTCGCTAAAAAAAGGGTTCGTTTGTTCATTCAACACGTATTTGGCAGCGGTTTCGGATCACGTAGAAGCACATGGAAAGAGCATTATTTCGATCCTGATTGTACCATCTTCATCGCAGCCTCGGTGCGTGTCACTGCGCCCAACCGCTTCCACCAATTTGAAAGTTGAGTCGAGATGGGATCGCCGAGCCGAATAGGTCCCACCAGGGCCAGACAGTTCAGGATTTTCATGGGATGCGGCGGTAGAGTGCACTGGTGTCTTCGATCAGCAGATA
The DNA here is from genome assembly GCA_963974855.1 of uncultured Rhodopirellula sp. Classification (GTDB taxonomy): domain Bacteria; phylum Planctomycetota; class Planctomycetia; order Pirellulales; family Pirellulaceae; genus Novipirellula. The sequence continues at coordinate 6,370 of CAXBHV010000213.1, forward strand.
ACGCGCATTCGATGGCACATGATCGAAGGTTTGGGTTTGTCCGCTGGGCCACGACACCTCGACGCGCTGGAGCGACTCAGCGTGGCCGACGCCGAAATGGAGAACCGGTTCGTTACTGACCCTGTACCCATCGCCAGCAGTTCGAAAGGCCGTCCATGATTGGGAATCTGCGGTCACCACGGTGACCACAGCACCAATCGCGTCCCGCTCGCTGCGTGTTCCAATCAGCTCGAGCTGTAGCCAGTTCTGCGAATTCGAATTGTTTTGCAAGACCGCCACAGGTTGGTCCAAATGATTTGCGACGAGATCCATTCGCCCATCGCGGTTATAGTCCCATATGGCCAACGCTCGCCCCAATTGTTCGCGTTGGAAGTAAGCCCCTGCCGCCTCGGGTGGCGTCAGTGTGAAACCGCTACGACTCCCTTTCATCAATTGCGGTCGCATGCGAAAAGGGACCCCTTGGTCCGTGGCGTCATAAACGTGACCGTTGAGCATGGCAAGGTCGAGCCAACCATCGTTGTCAAAGTCACGCGTTTGCGCACCAAACCCCAACACTGGCATGGAGAGCGATTTCAACCCATATTGCGTCGCTTGATCGGAAAAAAAACCAAGCCGATTTTGAATGAACAAATTGACTGGTTCGCGGTAGAAGTTGGTGATTAGCATGTCCAACATTCCGTCTCGATTGAAGTCGCCCGCAGCGATTCCCATGCATGCTTGGGCACCTCCGCCTTGGCCAATACTGCAGCCTCGTAACCCAGCTGATTCAATTATTTCAAACGGATCTTCGGTGTTGTCCACATTCGAGGTACTGACCCAGTAGTGATTTAGATCACCATCATTGGCCACGATAAAATCATTTCCATACTGTTTGTCAAAGTTAGCTACCACTACCCCGAGTCCCAACTTGGGAGCGTCGGCAATCGTCGTAATCGTTTTCCACGTCGAGAAGGTTCCATCGGCGTTGCCCTTGAGCACTCGGTCCGCTGCCGAACGGAATCGCTGTGGTTGACAATTTGAATAGTCTCCTAAGCATCGAATTTCAAATGCCGTTTTATCATCGATGTAATTAACTTGAACTATTTCCGGCAGATGATCACCACTAAGGTCCGCAATCGCGAAACTCGAAGTCCAAACCGTCGGGTTTCCTTGGATTAAGTGACTCGCGTTTCGGAAACTACCATCTCCTTGGTTGATCAACAGCACCGAGGCACCCACATTGCCGAGCAACAGATCGGGGAAGCCGTCTTGATTGAGATCACCGACCGCCACGCCCGCGCCAAAACTCCGGTCGCCAGTCCCGGTTTCCTCGGTTACTTCGTGAAGTGAACCAGACTGTACTTGGCGAAACAATTGGTTCGCGGTGGAACTGCTTGGATCATTTGGTAAGCCACCGGACTGCATTATGTAGAGATCGGTTAAGCCATCGAGATCGTAGTCCAGCACGCCGAGGCCGCTGCCATCGATTTGATATGAATAGAAGCCTTCGACATCGAAAAAACCAGTGTCTGTGTCGATGTCCAGTCCGATGTCAGTCGCAATGTCGTCGAACCGAAGCGCATGCTCGAGAGGTCCAATCCGCACGGGAATATCCGTTGCCGAATTGTCCCTAGATGTCGACGCAACGGATATCGCCTGATCTTGAAAGAGCTCATCCCGTTCAGGCATCGGCCAATCATTGATGTCGAAGCCCAGCAATTTCTTCAACCGCGTATGGGCGATTTGCTCCTTCGACGCCGAGCCTTCCCATCTCACCACCATGGCAGAACGTCGATCCAATTCAGGGATGATCTGGCCTAGCCTTCCCGC
>CAXBHV010000214.1:0-8165 GCA_963974855.1 uncultured Rhodopirellula sp.
TACCTGAGCGATACGATGGTCTTCACGGCCGAGGACGATGGCACGGCGGAATCGCCCGTCGTCTACCGAGCCGAAAACGAAGGCAACGCTGTCTTGAGCGGCGGATCGAAGTTGAATCTGCAGTGGAGTGCCTATCGTGATGGCATCTTCATGGCGAAGACCGATCCAGGGCTGGTCATCGATCAATTGTTTGTCGATGGTGCAAACCAACGCATGGCACGCTATCCGAACTATGACGCCAGCAAGAAGACAGAAGCGTACCAAGGATTCGCTGCGGATGCGTTCTCAAAAGAACGAGCTGCAACGTGGAAGAATCCGGAGGGCGGATATATCCACGCGATGCACCGTGCTCGTTGGGGTGGGTATCACTATCGCATCAAGGGTAAAGACGACAAGGGCGAGGTGACTTACGAGGGCGGTTGGCAGAACAATCGCCAGATGGGCATGCACAAAGATTTTCGCATGGTCGAAAATATCTTTGAAGAACTCGACGCTCCCGGCGAATGGTTTCACGACTCGGACAAGAACACGCTTTACTACATGCCCGCCAGTGGCGTGGATCTTGCATCAGCCAAAGTTGAAGTCGTCCGACTGCGTCACCTGATCGAATTTCAAGGCACCGAGGATGCACCGGTCAAGTTCATTACTTTGGATGGTTTCACCGTTCGTCACGCTGCACGCACGTTCATGGACACCAAAGAGCCATTGCTACGTAGCGATTGGGCTATCTATCGCGGTGGAGCGTTCATGTTGACGGGGACCGAAAACGTCAACATCCTTAACACCGAATTCGATCAAGTTGGCGGAAACGCGATTTTTGTCAATAACTATAATCGACGTGTGTTAGTCAAAGGCTGCCATATCCATGACACGGGCGGTAGCGGCGTATGCTTCGTGGGTGATCCCGATGCCGTTCGCAATCCGCTGTTTGAGTACGGCCAAAAGAACGATCTAGCAAAGATCGATCGGACGCCCGGTCCCAAGACGAACAACTATCCCGCCGATTCGACCGTTGCGGATTGTTTGATCCACGGTATTGGACGCGTTGAACGACAGCCCGCCGGTGTGTTGATCGAAATGTCCCAACACATTACGGTGCAAGATTGCTCAATTTATGACTGTGCCCGTGCAGGAGTCAACATTGGCGACGGAGCTTGGGGCGGACATCTGATCGAGGGCTGTGATGTTTTCGACACCGTCCAAGAAACGCACGATCATGGGTCGTTCAACTCTTGGGGCCGCGACCGGTATTGGCGCAGTGATCGACCGGCGACTCAGGCTGCGGTCGATAAAGATCCGAATCTTCCGTTTTTGGACGCAGTCGAAACCACGGTTATCCGAAACAGTCGTTGGCGTTGCGATCATGGTTGGGATATCGACTTGGATGACGGGTCATCGAATTACGATATCTATAACAATTTGATGCTATCGGGCGGTTTGAAGCTTCGCGAAGGCTTCCGCAGGCGTGCTTGGAACAACATCACGGTGAATAACGGGCTGCACCCTCACGTTTGGTATAACCACAGTGGTGACGAAGTGTTCGGCAACATCTTTATGGTGGCACCTCAAGGAGCGCGGATGCCGAGCGAAACGGCGAAAGGCAAACGCATGGATGGGAATTTGTACTATGCGGCGAATCCTCAGATAAAAGATCGGTATTTGCAGTTCGGATGGGATGTCAATTCGATCGTTGCTGACCCGATGTTTATCGATCCAGAATCCGGCGACTTCCGTGTTGCGGAGGGGTCGCCTGCGTTGCAGATTGGCTTCAAGAATTTTCCGATGGATCAGTTCGGCGTCAAGAAACCTTCGCTCAAATCGATTGCCGAAACGCCCGACATTCCAGAGCTAGACGTTCGCCAAGAACTCGCGAAGCCTCGTCACGACAGCCCCAAGCCGCCGACGGAAATTCCAACGTATTGGTTGGGCAGCCAAGTGAAGTCACTCACCGGCGAAGATTATTCGGCGTTCGGTGTGACCAAAGAAGACGGCGGTGTGGCACTCAGTGAGGTCCGCGATTCGAGTGACGCCGCGAAAGCCGGTTTACAGGAAGGCGATTTGATCCAGGGGATGAATGGCACAAAGATTAAGACGGTCGGTGATTTGTTGAACACTTATTGCCGAGCCGACGATGGCGTGTTGAGGATCAAGGTGATCCGCGATCAGAAAGCCATCGAAGTTCAGGTGGTTGCGGGCGCGTATGTCGCGGTCGAAATGGCGTCACACCCGGATAACTTTGCCAAATTGGCGTTGTCGAGCAATTCGTCAGCAACCATCGCCGCGAACCCATTGCCCACCGACGCACCGCTGAGTGTCTTGAATGACGGTAAGCTCGACGAGGGTTACGGCCCCGTGTTCGCCAACGGAGTGTTGTCGGGTCTTTACCGAATGGACATTGGGAATTCGAAACCGGTTTCGTCGATCACAACATTTAGCACCAACAAGAATGGCAATCGAGGTGCCCAAAAGATAACGCTTTATGGCAGCAACGCTGCAGGAAATCCAGGCTGGGATGTCACTAACGCAAAACAGGTGACGCCGCTGGGGTCGATCGATACGACGTCGCAAAAGTCCAGCACCTTCAGCGCCACATCGCTGCGTTCACGAGAGGGGCAGACGTTAGGAACTTTTCGATGGATCTATTGGCAAGTTAGTCCCGTCACTAAGAAGGGTGAAAACACCGCTTTTCAAGAGTTGTGCGTCGAATAAACCAATCACATTCGTAACGACGCTCAGCATCGCGTAATCACTTCCAACCATTCCCTTGTCTACACGAATGAAGTCATCATGTTCAAGTATCGCAAACACTGTTTACTGATCGTCGCGTCATGCCTACTGTTCTTCGGTTCTGTCGCAGCACAGGAGAAACACGCGCAGGAGGATAACGCTGACGCCATCCAAGATCGCGACGCGCGCATGGCTTGGTGGCGTGAAGGCAAATTTGGCATGTTCGTTCATTGGGGCGTCTACTCGGTCGTCGGAGGCGAATACAACGGCCAGAAATTGCCCAACAGTGCCGAGTGGATGATGGCTCGGGGCAAGATCCCGATTGCCGAATACGAGAAGTATGCGGAACAGTTCAACCCGACCCAATTCGATGCCGACGAGTTTGTGGGACTGGCAAAACAAGCGGGGATGAAGTACATCGTGATCACGGCCAAGCATCACGACGGGTTCGCGATGTTCGATTCCAAAGCGACCCAGTACAACGTCGTCGACAAGTCGCCCTTCAAGCGTGACATCATGAAAGAGCTCGCGGAGGCGTGTGCGAAACAAGGCATCAAGTTTGGCTTCTATTATTCGCAGGCACAAGATTGGCATCATCCCGGCGGTTTCGGCAACAGTTGGGACAAATCGATCAAGCGTGTCAGCAGCGACGAGTACGTGTTCCAAAAGGCGGCTCCTGAGGTCAAGCAATTGCTGACCGAGTATGGTCCGATCGGAATCTTTTGGTGGGATACGCCGCGGGCGATGAGCAAAGAGGCATTCAATAGCTTGCACTCGCTGACGAAACTGCAACCTAATGTGATTACGAACGACCGTTTGGGCGAAGAATTCCAAGGTGACTACAAAACCTTCGAGCGTAACATCCCCGCGCAGGCGCCTGTGGGTAAAGATTGGGAAGTCTGTATGCCGATCAGCGGCAGTTGGGGATACAAGAAAGGCGATGACGCTTTCAAATCCACAACCACGTTGATTCGTAATTTGATCGATATCGCCAGCAAAGGCGGCAACTATCTTCTCAATGTCAGCCCCACGGGCGACGGCACGTTACTGCCACAGGCGGTCCAGCGGCTGAAGGAGGTTGGACAATGGATGGATGTTAATGGTGAATCGATCTATGGAACCAGTGCCAGTCCGCTTGGCAAACTCGACTGGGGACGTTGCACGGCGAAGTCAACCGATGATGGCACGACGCTCTATTTGCACGTATTCGATTGGCCTGCGGATGGGAAACTGTTGGTGCCAGGATTGGAGGGCGACGTTCAACAAGCCACTCTACTTGCCAACGGCAGGGTACTCGACACGCAAAAAACCGAGAAAGGCGTGATGGTTTCGTTGCCTGCCAACGCTGCCGACGAACACGCCACGGTGATCAAGTTAAAGGTCCCAGGAAAATTGCAAGTTCGCGCCGTTTTGCCGACGCCAAGCAAAGAGGGTTTGTTGGTGTTGACCGCCGATAAAGCGTTCATTCACAACAACGAAGGCAGCAAAGATGCCGAGGTGCGATTTCACGACGATGTTCCCCACATTGGTTACTGGATCGATGACAAAGCGTGGTTGGAATGGGATATCAACATCGATCAACCAGGGAACTATGAAGTGTTTGCCACGGTGTCAGTCGAAAGTCCTCAAACCCATTTTCGAGTCGGACCGGCGGGCAACCAAGTCGATGCCGAAGTGGCGTCAACGGGTGGCTATGGCAAGTACCAACAAAAGTCGTTGGGTACGATTCGATTTGACAAGGCGGGCGTGACCAGCATCCAAGTCAAACCTATCGCAGGCCAATGGGAACCGATGAACCTGCGCGAAGTGAAACTACAACGTTCGGAGTCAAAGTAATGACGACATCCATGCTAATGAAAGCTGCTCAAAAACGAATTGGTGTCCCCTGTCGTAGCGACGCTCGCCAGAGCGTGGATATTCGCCGCTTGACGACGACCGCTTCCCGACTTCAGCGTTTCCTGACGGGCTTGATCTTCAGTGTTGCGGTGGTTGCCCTGTCGACAGCGTCATACGCCGACGATCGTTCGCCGCTGAACGTCTTGTTCGTGGTCGCCGACGATTTGCGACCCGAGCTAGGGTGTTACGACAACGCGATCATCAAGAGTCCAAACATCGATCGATTGGCTAGCCGAGGGATGGTGTTCAATCGTGCCTACTGCCAGCAAGCAGTTTGCTCGCCCTCGCGTTCAAGTGTCATGACGGGCACGCGACCTGACACGACCAAGGTGTGGGACTTGTCGACCCATTTTCGTAAAGCCCTGCCCGACGTGGTCACGCTGCCTCAGTTGTTCAAACAACATGGTTACGTGACAAAGGGAAGTGGCAAAATCTATCACGGGGACTTGAAAGATCCGCAGTCGTGGACGATATCGGGCAGCGAAAACGACATTGCGGCGTCGCGTACCCGTAACGCAGTGATGCTTGTTTCCACGCCAATAAAGCGAACGAAAACCAATCGTGGTCCCGCGTTTCGCATGACGGATGACCCGCCCAACGGCGGCGGTGAAGGCAAACTCGCTGACGAGGCCATCTCGGCGCTTCAGGATTTCAAAGCGAGCGACAAGCCATTCTTTCTCGCCCTCGGTTTTCACAAACCGCACCTGCCGTTCAGCGTACCGAAGCACTACTGGGACCTTTACGATCCTGCAAAGATTCCTCCGGCGCCGAATCGGTTCCTGCCGAGCGGGGCTCCTGATTTCGCATTGGTACCGCAGAATGAGATGTGGAACTACAGTGACGTGCCTGATACTGCCCGCTTGCCCGATGATTACGCTCAACAGCTGAAGCATGGCTACTATGCGGCCGTTAGTTACATGGATGCGCAGCTCGGCCGCGTGCTCGATGAACTCGATCGACTCGAGCTCACCGAGAGCACGATCGTGGTTCTGTGGGGCGATCATGGTTGGAAGTTGGGCGAGCATGACCGTTGGTGCAAGCACAGCAACGTCGAAGATGACGCACGTGCGCCACTCATTATTTCCGTCCCTGGCATGAAGCAAGCGAACACGAAAACGGACGCCTTGGTCGAGTTCGTGGACATTTATCCAACCGTGGCTGATCTCGCGGGCCTCGGTTTGCCAGATCACCTGGAAGGAACCACGTTGCGACCTGTCCTCGATGATCCACAACAATCGGTCAAGTCGGCCGCGTTTTCGCAGTATCCGCGGACAGTTAATCGCAAAAGGCTGATGGGTTATTCGATGCGAACCGATCGCTACCGTTTTACTCGTTGGGTCGACCGAGCTGATCACAGCAAGGTCACCGCGTTCGAACTGTACGATCACCAAACGGATCCGCAAGAGAACACGAACATCGCCGCCGATCCCGCGAATACTGACTTGATCGCCGAACTGACAAATCAATGGAGCAACCGTCCGTAGCTTCGGCTTACAGCCTGAGCAAGTGAGTTTTTTGCACCGAGTGCATTGTTACGACCTAAGACTGGGGTTGGGCGTAGCGGAAGTCGTCAAGACTTTCGTTGTATTTGCTGGGGTTGGGCGTAGCGGAAGTCGTCAAGACTTTCGTTGTATTTGCCGAATGATCCGAAACTCTTGACGAGTTCCGCTACCCCCCAAATTAAGACTAGATGATGCACTCGAAAATCAGTCGGATGTGACGCAAATCGTTATCGCTGTGTCGCAAATTGTTCTCCGCATGGCGGAAATTCAAACCATAGTGTGGTAGGCTTTGGCATGATCTGCGACGTTGGCAGCTTCGCAGTTCGCAGCTTGTTTGGCCCCTCATTGAGACCTTTCGTCCATGAAAACCGTTACACCGCTCTTTGTCTTAGTCTTACTTTGTGTGAGCTATATCACGCCTGCGAAAGCGGCTGACGATGCTCGGCCCAACATTCTGTTTATCTTCGCGGATGATTGGGGATGGGGAGATCTCAGTTGCCACGGGCATCCGTATGTGAAGACGCCAAACATCGATCGACTTGCGAAAGAAGGAACTGACTTTACCCGGTTCACGGTCGCCAGCGGCGTTTGTTCGCCAAGTCGCACTGCGGTGATGACTGGCCATTTCCCAGCTCGATACAACATTGATGGGCACTTCGCATGGGCACCTAGTAATGCAAAACGAAACATGCCTGACTGGCTTGATGCACAGTCGGTGACTCTGCCACGATTGCTCCAACAAGCGGGCTACGCAACGGCGCATTATGGTAAGTGGCATCTGTCCAATAACATGATTCCTGATTCGCCTCTGCCGAGCGAGTATGGTTACGACGAATACGGTGCATTCAATTGCGCGGGCGAGCAAATGCCTGTGCATGAGGATGCGGAGCACACGATCGAGTTTATTGAGAAGAGCAAGCGAGAAGGGAAGCCCTTTTTCGTCAACCTGTGGGTGCATGAACCACACACACCGTTTCATACCGTGCCGAAATACGAGTGGCGTTTTCGTGATATGGAAAGTGCGCCGGATGCAATTTATGCATCCGTTTTGTCGCATGCTGATGATCGAATCGGAGAAGTGCTCGATGCACTCGATCGCCTGGATCTCGCTGATGATACGCTGGTGATTTTTAGTAGCGACAATGGTCCGGCAAGGTCCAAGGGGGCATCAGAGCCGACTTTGATGTATGACACTGCCACGGGGGCCGGATGGGGTATCGCTGCATCAAAGGGCATCACTGCTGGACGGAAAGGGTATAAGGCGTCCTTGTATGAAGGGGGTGTCAATGTGCCTTTTATCGCTCGTTGGCCCGGTAAAGTTGCCCCGGGCGCTACGGATGACTCTTCACTTATTTCCGCTGTTGATCTACTGCCCACGTTTTGCGAAATCGCCGGTGCTCCGTTGCCAAACGATTATCAACCCGATGGCGTCAGCCAATTGGCAACGTGGATGGGCAAGGCCTCGTCGGAACGCGAAAAACCGCTGTTCTGGAAAATGGCGGGACATGGGAAGCCGACGGCCGGGAATTCGTACCACTGGGTCTCGTTTGCGACCGTCGACCGCAATTGGAAGCTGCTAACCAACCAAGACCAAAGCTATTCGGAGCTGTATGACATCGTTGCCGATCCCTTTGAAAAGGAAGACCTCGCTAGCACAAAGCCAGAGGTGGTCAAGCAATTGCTCGCGTCGATAACTCGATGGCGGACGACGCTTCCAGACGCGCCGAGCGGCGACGTGTTTTCAAGCGAACGCATACAAGTCGATTGAGGGTTGCCTTGACGCATTTGCACGTACGAAGTGTTTTCGTGCCACTCGACCCACCAGCTCCTAATTTTCCACTGAAAGGTAACACCTCATGTTACGAGTCTTCGTTCTGCTGTTTCTTTGCTGTCCCGTCTTTGCAATTGCGAAAGACGCCCAACCCAGCCATCCCAACTTTGTGGTCTTTCTCGCCGATGATCTTGGTTGGGGCGACTTGGCTTGTTACGGACATCCCAAGATTCAGACGCCTAACTTGGATCGGTTTGCCAGCGAAGGAG
>CAXBHV010000215.1:0-8160 GCA_963974855.1 uncultured Rhodopirellula sp.
AAACGCGTCAGCTGTGGGTGGTCTGCACCGCTGACGAGGAAACGGGATTTCAAGGAGCGCGGCAACTCGTTGAGTCGTCGGCGGGATACCGTGAAATCGTGGCGGCACAGCCGATCGCGATCATTGGTGAACCTACTGAATTGGGCGTGGTCCACGCTCACAAAGGCATCACAGGCTTTCGCGTCATCTGCCGCGGGCGGGCAGCCCATAGCAGCACTGCCGAAGGAATCAATGCAAACGTAGCGATGGTTCCAATGCTGCAAAAAATCGCGGAACTCAACGAGCGAACGTTGACTGATCCTCGTTACCAAGACCCTCGATTTGATCCGCCCACGCTGTCGTGGAACTTCGGATTCACCGACTTTGGCAACGCGATCAACATCACCACGCCCAAAAGTGAAGCGTGGGTCAGTCTGCGAACCATGCCGGGAATCGACGGCAGCGATTTGATCGACGAAGCTCGTGCTTTTGCCGAATCTCGCGGGCTCGAATTCAAGCTATTGATCGGTTGTGACCCGATTTGGGTCGATGCCCACGCGGAATGCATTCAAACAATGTGCAAGTTAGCCAATGCGTCGCCTACAACAAAATGTTATGCGACCGATGGCGGCTTGTTTAGCGAACTGCAACAGATCTTAGTGTGCGGGCCAGGCAACATTGCTCAGGCGCACACCGTGGACGAATGGATTTCGATCGAACAGCTCGAAAAAGGCACCGACCTGTATCGACGCGCAATCCAACATTGGTGTTCGCCGGGCACCGAGATCGCGTAAGGATAGGGAGGGTAATAAATGGCGTCCTTCGCTCGTTCCGCACGATAGTTGCGTGGGACGTTGCTTTCGCCGGGTACGTCGACTTTATTTCTGAAGCTTGTTCCGTAGTGGACGCGGCTATATGTCTTCCACGCGGGATCTTTAGCAAGATCCACTACCCTAAGACAAAAATCGACGTCGCGGATCAAAAAATCGACACAAAAAAACTGCCCGTTCCTGCGGTGAAGCGGAAACGGGCAGTCGAATTTCTAAAGCGAATCGATCGAAAAGGATATTACTCCTTATCTTTCTCTTTCTTATCTGCGTCCTTCGGCGTGTGATCTTCGTACTTAGCCTCAGGAATCACGTCGTCATCGCGAGTTGGCAAGACATTGTGGTAAACGGCGAACTCTTGGTCGTCTTCACCCTTGGTCTTTTCAACCTTTTCTTCGCTAACGTCGCCCGCTTCGACAATCATCTCGACAACTTTGCGTTCGACGATTTGGTTGCGAAGTGCGTCCATTTGGCCGCTCTTTTCAAGGCGAGCACGGACTTTTCGTTCCGGCGAATCGCTTTGCTGAGCGATCAACGCGATTTCCGCATCGTAATCGGCTGGCTCTGCATCGACTTCGGCTTCTTCGGCGATCTTCTCTAGGATGAAGTGTTCGCGAAGTGCAGCTTCGGTTGACGATTGAGCGTTTTGACGCGACGCGTTGACGAAGCGACGAATGCTGTCTTCATCGAATCCGCTGCGACGCAGTTCAAGGACCTTACGTTGCAGCTCGCGTTGTGTTTGTCGCTGAACCAATGTTTTTGGCAACTCAAAGTCGGCGTTACCGGCCAACGCATCAACAACCGATTGGCGAAGAGCTTGTTGGGTGCGGTAATCGGCTTGGCGAGTCAGCGAGTCACGAACGAAATCACGAAGCTCTTGCTCGGATTCAAAATCACCCAGCTCTTCCAAGAAGCTTGGAGTCATCTTTGGCAATTCCGATTTCAACACTTCAATCACTTCGATTTCAGCATCAATTTCCTTGCCGCGAGTTTCTTCGTTGCTAACACCATCGCTGATCTTAGCTTTGCCTGAGCGTGTGTCGCCTTCGATCGCGCCAGTCATCAGCTTACCGAAATCTTCGATCACGCCGTCCGAAAAGCTCAATCGGCTGTTCAGAGTAACGCGTTCTTCTTCGAGTTCGCTCAGCAACTTGCCGTTCTCGGTGAACTTGATCGACACGACAAGCTTGTCGCCAAGAGCGGCAGCTTCGTCAGTGGCTTCAAGCGTCGCGTAACGGGCCAAGACGCGTTGCAGCGACTCGTCAACATCGGCTTCGGTGATTTCTTCGACTGGCTTAGAGAGCTTCAAACCCTTCCAAGTCGGCGTTTCAAAGTCCGGACGAACTTCGACGGTGAATTGGTACTTGAAGTCACCATTGCCTTCCGGCAATTCGATCGATTCGAAGTCAAACTCGGGTTCGCCGATTGCGGAAAAATCTTCTTTGTCGCTCACTTGCGAGAGCGAGTCCATCAACAGGGCGCCCTTCACTTGCTCGCGGACACGGTCACGAAATTGCTTTTCAACCAATTTTCGCGGCGCACGGCCTGCACGAAAACCGGGCACGGATGCTTCCGGCACGATTTCGTCGTAGGCGTCTTTTAAGTATCGCTCAACTTCCGCGTGCGGAATCGTAACAATCACCTGGCGAACGCATGGCGAAGGGCTCTCAACTGTGGATTGCAGCTGGATTGTTTTCTTTTCTTCCGGAACTTCCGTTGTTTCGGGTTCAGTGGAGGTGGACATCCTTCGGTAAGACCTCTCGTCTTTGCGGCGTCATCGTATGGCACATGAGGGCGAAACAGGAAAACCGACCATCGGATCGCTGCGCCTCATCGTTTCTATCAAATCAAGCCCGGTAGTGTACTATGTCAGGGTGCATCGTGGAAATGGGGGAAAATCAGAAGATTGCGAAGTTGGCGATCTGGGCGTTCTCGCCCTCGCTAGAGCCCCCCGCTCCCTCACATGAGCTCCGCGGCAACAAACCCGCAGAAACAAATTCGAAAGTCTTCTGAAATTGGGCTTGAACGAATTCGATCGGTATCTACAATCCGCTCCTGTTGATGGCAAACCAGCTGGTTCGCCGCCAACAAAAAAAGGCCGCCGGGTGACCTTGCAACATTAAACTGCAAGCGATAATCTGGCCGGCGTTGAAAGTTTTGCGGCTGTAGCTCAGTTGGCAGAGCATCACGTTGCCAACGTGATTGTCGTGGGTTCGAATCCCATCAGCCGCTCTTTCTTTTCTTTCACATGAGTGGAATCTGCCACTCATCCACTTTCGCAGCAAGCGAAGCAGCAAAAACCAAGCTCCTCGACTGGTTTTTTCGCATTGGTGGCGACTTTCATGAAATCGTGATTGCCGCTATGTTTTTTTCTTTGCCTCGCATCTCCCCTTCGGCCATCCGTGGATCTTTGCAGTGCCGCATGCTCAACTTGGTCCGATCGCTGTTCACTTGCCTTCGCGAGTTGAAACGAACGAACAACTTCAAGCTGATTTCCCCAATTGGGATATCGCTCTCATCGCTGAAAAAACCGGAATCCAACAACGGCATATCGCCGAGCCCGGTGAAACCGCAAGCGACCTTGCCATTCATGCTGCAAGAAAACTGTTTGCCGAACATGCGATCGACCCGCAATCCATTGACTTCGTGCTGCTTTGCACCCAGACGCCGGATTACCCGCTGCCGACAACATGCTGCTTAGTCCAAGACCGACTCGGCCTGCCAACACGCTGCGGTGCGCTGGATTTTAACTTGGGATGCAGCGGTTTCGTTTACGGCTTGGCGATGGCCGATGGGCTGATCCAAAGCGGTGTCGCAAAAAAAATTCTGCTGCTAACTGCGGAAACGTACAGTAAATACATTGATGCGGACGACCGTAGCCTGCGGACGATCTTTGGCGACGGAGCTGCAGCAACCCTGGTGACCGCCAGTGACGAAAAGTCGCTGTGGGGGTTTCAATTTGGCAGCGACGGCAGCGGCGGCGACATGCTAATCGTCGGCGACGGTGGCAGTCGGCCAAGCGAAGATGCCATCAAACCGCGACATCGAAAACGCTGGAAGAGCCGCCTGTATATGGACGGCCCGAGCCTGATTAACTTTACTGTCGAGGCGGTGCCGCGACTGATCGGCGAAATCCTCTCTGAAAATGGGCTGGCTGATGCGGACATCGATCGCTACTTGATGCACCAAGCGACTTGGAAAATGCTCGACCAGCTTCGTGGACGGATGGGCGTGGCCCCCGAACGCATCCCAATCGAGCTTGCCGATGTCGGCAATACGGTATCGTCAACTTTGCCGATTTTGATTGATCGTCTGCGAAGTCGTGGCGAACTGAAGCCTGAATCCGTTAATATGTTAGTAGGATTTGGAGTCGGACTGTCATGGGCCGGCGGCCTGTGGCGAGATGCCTACTCGGCCTAACGAAAGCCGCCTAAAAAAAGCCACAAAGCGACATTGAGATCGCAAATGGCTGGCTTAATTCTTTGCCGAGAATGACTAAGGGACGAGCGGAACATTCCTGTCGAAATTCGACGAACCTGCTGTCGCTTGACCACGAAAATCCACGGCTCGATGGATCCATCCCAGTAAACAGTATTGGGGCATCTTTTTTAGACTTTTGTGACTCGCTCGCTTGCCGCGAACCGGAGAAATTCACGATGCCAGAGAACCTTTCAGGGCGTTTGCTGATTGCATCCCCATATTTGGGCGATGGAAATTTTCTCCGCTCCGTCCTCTTTATTGTCCGCCATGACCCCGAGGGGGCATTCGGGTTGGCGGTAAATCGGCCCACTGAAAATCGTTTTCGCGACATTGTCGCGCTCAGCAGCACGGCGGGTGGCGATCCTCGCGAGGACGACTTTATCTATCGTGGGGGCCCCGTCGAAGGGCCGCTGCTAGCACTGCACGATTTAGCTGGAATCGGCGATCCGTGTGGTCCCATCTCGCTGGCGGATTCCGACACACCGCTTGGGCCTGGAGAATCCGTTACCGGCGGCGCCAAATTTACAATCGAAGATCACCCAGCCGACCCATTTGGAAGCATGTCGATCGATTTGGGAAACCCGCCTGCTTGGATCACTGGCGATGACGATCATTTGCGAATTTTGCATCATCGCCAAGATGCGAAGGTGCGATATATCGCCAACTACAGCGGGTGGGGCCCTGGGCAGCTTGACGAAGAATTGCGAGTAGGAGGATGGTTGGTAGGCAAGCCTGATAGCGATATCTTGTTCGGTGATGCCGATCGATCATGGGAGCTGGCCGTCCGCCGATGTGGGCATGACGTCCTAAACTCCATGGCACCGGGAGTCCATTTTGGTGACCCCAATTTGAATTAAAAAATGCCCGAGGCAGATTTACGGGAATTTTCCGCAACGAATTCTCTCTAACTCGGTTAAGCCCCGCGGCAACTTTATTTCACGCCGATGCGTGATATTGATCCTATCCTCGAGCCTACTCCATGCGACAATTTGCGATCGGTGATATCCATGGATGCGCCAAGGCACTCAGGTCACTGATCGAGGCGATCGATCCTGCTGCCGACGACGAACTGATCTTTCTTGGCGATTACATTGATCGCGGCCCCGACAGCAAAGACGTAGTCCAACAGATCGTCGAATTGCAAAAGCACTGCCGCGTGATTCCTCTCCGCGGCAATCACGAGATCATGCTGATGGGAGTGATCGCAGGACTGGACGATGTGATTTGGCGAAACAGCGGCGGCCAAGCGACATTGGCAAGCTACGGAGGTTCGCTGAAAAAAATTCCTGACGATCATCTCGACTTTTTTCGCTCGCTCAGGGCGTTTTACGAGGAGGATGAATCGATCTTCGTGCACGCGAATTACATTCACAGCGTTTCAATGCAATTGCAAGACGAAGCCACGATGTTCTGGAAGCATCTTGACTTTCCGCTTCCGCTGCCACACTGCAGTGGCAAGCGTGTTTTCCTCGGTCACACGCCTCAGCCCGGCGGAAACGTGCTGGACTCGGGGTACTTTGTCTGTATCGACACCTACTGTTTCGGCGGCGGCTATCTGACCGCGATTGAACCAGCGACCGGCGAAACCATCCAAACGGATCGCCATGGACACGCACGTCGAACACCGATGCGAACAATTGCAGATCGGTTTGGCAAGGCGACCCGGTTTTTAGGAACCAAGATCCAATCGATCAAACGGCCGAAATCGTGACCACACTTCTCGCTGCGATGTGTCTCAGCAGCAGACTGCGGGTGCCGCTCCATCGTTGATGTAAGGACCGTCGCGATTGTGGTAGACCATGTCCTGGCGAACGCAGCTATCACAAAATTACTCGCGCGTTGACGTGGTGTCGTTTGGGGAGGGCGATTCACTCGAATGCGACGCGGATCCGTTTGCAGCGAGCCTTTGCTGTATTTCCCCCAACAGAAGATCACAATTCCGATCTAACTGATCCACTGCTTGTGATGCTTCCTCGATCTCCATTTCCTTTCCAAGCGTTTCGATGGCCGAACTAATCTCGATGATTTTGCTGAGCCCAAAGAAACGAGAGGATCCTTTAAGCGTGTGAGCACTTCGGCTAAGCGTTGCGAAGTCTTGCGCCGAGATTGCAGTTCGCATTTGCCTGAGGAGCTCAGGCACCTCGTCTTGGAAAGTCTTTAGCACTTCAAACGCTAAGGTTTCGTCTCCACCCATTTGCTTGACCGCATGGCCCCAGTCGAGCATCGGTTCGATTGGAATCGCAGGTCCCGATTCATCCTCCGATGCTGACGAATCAGAATTACCTGATGTTGGTTGCGTTGCTGACTTGTCGTTAATTTCCTTGTCTTTGTGCGACGACGCGATTTGGTCTGACGCTCGCGCAATCACACTCTGCAATTCTTCGGGATTGAAGGGTTTCGATATGTAATCGTCCATGCCTGCGTCTAAACATTTCTCTCGATCGCCTTTCATCGCTTCGGCAGTCATCGCGACAATGTACTGATGCCGATCAGTACCTAGTTCCGCTTCTCGAATCGCGGCAGTAGCCTCGAGTCCGTTCATTTCCGGCATCTGGATATCCATCAAGATCACGTCGAATGATTCTCGTTTTACTGCCTCGACCGCCTCGCGACCATTGACGGCAAGTTGGACCTCGTGATTCCATTTCTTTAGGAACCCCAATGCCACTCGCTGATTGATGACCCCATCTTCGACTAGCAATATCTTGCGAGGTGGAGCCTGCGGCAGATCAGGTGCAGACGCTGGCACTTCGGTTTTTTGACTCTGGACGCCCTTTACTTCAAGCACTGCATCAAGTAGTTCCGCCACGATCACAGGCTTCGTCAGATATCTTGCCACGCCGCACTCACGGAGCCGTGGTGGATCAAGACCGTTGACCGAGGACGACAGAATGATAATGGGGCCATACTGAGAACGGTATTCGTCACAGATCCGTTCGGCGAATTCAATCCCATCCATTCCGGGCATGTGATAGTCCAGCAGGATCAGTCCAAAAGGAGTCTCGTTTTCGATCGACTCCGCGACCAACTCGATGGCATGCGCTCCGCTTTCCGCCAGCGTGGGTTGCATACGCCAGAACAACAGGACTTCTTGCAGGATGCGGCGATTGGTCGAGTTGTCGTCAACAACAAGGACACGGGTATCGGCCAGCGCCGAAAGCACAGCAGGACGACGGGGCGACTGATCGGCAGCAATGCCACAACGAACCAAGAAATGGAATGTCGTTCCGATCCCCGGATGGCTTTCTAACCAAACCCGGCCGCCCATCATATCGATCAGCCGTGAAGAAATGGTCAGGCCTAAGCCGGTGCCTCCGAAATGCCTCGTCGTGGATGCATCTGCTTGCGAGAAAGCTTCAAAGATTTTTGACTGTTTTTCTTTGGGGATGCCGATTCCTGTGTCACGAACGGTAACGTGCAGCAGTGCGGAATCCTCCGTCACCTCTTCGGGATTAACATCGACGACGACTTCACCCGTCTCGGTAAACTTGATCGCATTGCCAACAAAATTCACGATGATTTGACGAAGTCGTCCAGGGTCGCCAACCAATTCATTGGGAATCGTTGGATCAATACGCCCGGCAAGTTCGATGTGCTTTTCGTCTGCTTTGAGCGTCAATAGTTTGACGGCTTTGCCGATGCAATTGCGGAGATCGAAGTGCACATGTTCCAACTCGAGACGCCCCGCCTCGATCTTTGAAAAATCGAGTATGTCATTGAGTAGCCTTAGCAATGAGTCGGCGGATTCTTGCACAAATCCTAAGAATTCTCGCTGTTCCACTGTCAAATTGGTGGCCGTCAATAACTCCGTCATGCCAATGATGCCGTTCATCGGGGTGCGGATTTCGTGGCTCATGTTTGCCAAAAATTCGCT